>CALHUZ010000427.1 GCA_938039305.1 uncultured Saprospiraceae bacterium | reverse complement strand
AAAGAACTTTGTGAGAAAGGGCTTAAAACGCTTGTCCTAGAGCGCGGACGAATCGTGCAGCACGTCAAGGACTATCCTACGATGAATGATGATCCTTGGGATCATGAACTACGTGGATCACTGACTCCTGCAGAACAAAAGAAGCATTATAAGGCAGGAAGAACAGGATGGATCGGCAGAGACACAGAGCATCTCTGGGCAGATGACGAAGCTAATCCTTATACAGAAGTAAAGCCTTTCTTATGGGTTCGTGCTCACCAGATGGGCGGGCGGTCCATGCTATGGGGCAAGCAGACATACAGATGGAGTGACCTTGACTTTGAGGCCAATGCTAAAGATGGTCATGGCGTCGACTGGCCCATCCGATATAAAGACATAGAACCATGGTATACTTATGTTGAAAAATTCGCTGGGATAAGTGGTGAAGCTTTGGGTTTGCCGCATTTACCAGATAGTCACTTCTTACCACCGATGGAACTCAACTGTGTAGAGAAAGATGTGAAGGCTCGAATAGAAAAAACATTTGCCGGAAGGCATATGATCATCGGAAGAGTAGCACACCTTACTGAGCCGCTCAATGGTCGTGGCAAATGCCAATATCGTAATCGCTGTAGTCGTGGCTGTCCATATGGTGCATACTTCAGCAGCAACGCAGTCACCCTTCCTGCTGCTCATGCCACTGGCAATATGACCATCCGTCCATATTCCATCGTTCAGTCGATCATCTATGATGACAAGAAGGGAAAAGCAACTGGTGTCAGGATCATCGATTCTGAAACTAATGAAGTGATCGAATACAAAGCAAAGATCATCTTCTGCAATGCTTCTGCACTTAGCTCAACTCAGATACTTCTCAACTCTACGTCTGATAGACACCCTGCAGGTCTCGGAAATGATAGCGGAGAGCTCGGCCACAATCTGATGGATCACACATATCGCGTCGGAGCGATGGGCAAGGTGGAAGGTCACGATGACAAATACTACAAAGGCAGACGACCTAATGGGATCTACATCCCGCGCTATGTCAATATCGACGAAAAGTCGAAGACTGATAAATTTCTAAGAGGCTTTGGTTTCCAAGGTGGTGCCGGTCGCGGTGGCAACCCAGCAAATGAAACATCATTTGGCGCTTCATTTAAGGATAGTATCCTCAAGCCAGGTCCATGGGAGTTCTTTATCACAGGATTCGCTGAGTGCTTGCCATATCATAGTAACAAGGTGAGCCTCGATACTTCCTCTCTGGATAAGTGGGGACAACCTACACTCGCCATCGATGCCGAATGGGGCGAAAATGAACTTGCCGCCAATCGTCAGATACAGATCGATGCGGTCGAGATGTTAGAAAAAACTGGCGTGAAGGATGTATTGGGATTTGACAACAAACATGAGATGGGCAATGGCATCCACGAAATGGGCACAGCTCGTATGGGTCGCGATCCTAAGACATCAGTTCTAAATGGCACTAATCAAGTACATGGTGCGCCCAATGTATTTGTGACGGATGGGGCTTGTATGACCTCATCATCTTGTGTGAATCCCTCTCTAACTTATATGGCCATCACAGCACGGGCAGCTAACCACGCTGTCTCTGAACTTAACAAGCAAAATCTTTAATAAAACAACCTCTCTCATGGATAGAAGAAAAGCGATTAGACAGACCTCATGGCTTGCCGGAGCAGCAGTGACGGCACCAGCTATGCTATCACTTTTACAATCTTGCCAATCTGAACCAAGACTCAATTGGCAGCCAACATTCTTAAGTGAAGATGAAGCGGAGTTCATCTCTGCTATCGTTGACACTATCTTACCTCGGACTGATACACCTGGAGCTTTAGATGTAAAGGTCGACGTGTTTATAGATAAGATATGGGCACAAACCACAGATGAGGCGGGTCAAGCACAAGTGAGATCAGACATTGCAGCATTTGATGCGACATGTAAGGAGACGTATGGATCCGCTTTCGCCAAATGTAATCCAACCGATCAGCATAAAGCACTTGAATTCGCTGAAGCAAATGCAGGCCAATTTAACCGTGGTGTCTGGGGCAAGGCAGTCGGAGTACAAAAGCCCGTTGGTTTTTATCGTACACTAAAGTCTATGGCTATCTGGGCTTATATGTCCTCAGAGGAAATTGGAAAAAATGTATTGAGCTATGATCCAATACCTGGAGGGTATGATGGATGTATAGCCGTGGAGAGTGTTGGAAATAAGTGGAGTTTGTAATCGAAAATATAATTTACTTTAAGGTGTACAACCTCCTATCACAGCCTCAAACCCAAAAGCACCGGTACTAAATCCTGGACCTAAAATAATCTCAGTACCAGCGTTGAATACAATTCCAGTACTTCCCAAAACACAAGGGCCAGAAGTTGAGATGGTCTGACTTGTGGAATAAGATTGATTGGGCAAGTTAGGACCCGCATCGGATACGATAGTAACTGTAGGGCAGTTTATGACAGGTTGAGCGGTTGTGCTGTGAAGGCAAATCTCCTGATCTGTGCCAGCTGTACTCGGGATGAATAACAGTTGTAAATAATAATCTGCGCCTACTATAAGATTAGTAAACTTGTAAGTCGAGCCAGTAAAAGAAATCATGATACTACAATCTAATTCAGCGCCATTTGCAGGACATGCATCGTATAGGCCATAATGACCTACGGTGCCCGGGATTCCAGGAATCTCCATAGTTATAGTGTCATTGTTTGCATTGAACGTGTAGAATAAATCAAAGTAACCTGCAACTCCACATGATGGAATACTTCCTGAAGAACTGGTATTTGTTGTGCTGAATGCCATGGGAATACAAGCGTCAGTTGATATACTTAATGGTAGCGCGTTAGCACAATCGTTATTGGGTGGCATCACACAAGACGTTGTGAATGACGCATTGACAGAGGCGTTGATAGGGGCACATGTTGCAACCATATCCGAACTGATGACAACAAAATTCAATGAGAAGTTAGACCCCGCCGAAGGTGCTACACTTATGTCAAATGTAACCACACCATTGCTTACGACTTTAACACTTGAGCCACTTTGCGTAACGCCTGAAGGTGTAAAGGGTATCAATACACTCCCTGTAAACGCACAATCAAATGTAAAAGTAATAGTCGTAGTTCCACAAGTCACAATAGATGGACTTGGAACAACAGATAGAGCAAGTAATGAGCGGGAAAAAATGATGAATGTGAAAAACACACCTAATCTTAACATAGATCCTTGAAGTTAAAGTCTGAATAATTTAATCTGCAATGATCAATGGCGAATGTATGTAAAAGCGATTTGTGCTAGACGCACTTATCCACATTCATTCTTCTTAAAACCAAACTTTAACTTTTTTCTTCTACTTATCCTTACCTCGGATGAAGCTCGGGTTCCAAGCCAACACACCTAACATAACTGCCATAGAGGCCGCCCCACCTACATCATAGGTACCCTGAGTCAAGTGTACTATAGTGAAGACAATCATAAAAACTGCAAAGAAACCAACCACATACTTCTTAAACTTTGGCATCCAAATAAAAATGCCTGAAGCAATTTGTAAGACACCTAAGACTTGCCATGCTATCGGCGAGAATCCACCCATCAACGAGCACGGCGGCTCCAAGAATGCTAAAAACTTATCTGCTCCTACCATAAAGAAAAGGAGACTACAAATCACAGTTAGTACATTGGATATATTCATCGTTTAACTTTAGAAGAAATAATATAGGCCTTAAGATAACGAATTGTATGTTTCGCTGACTTCTAT
>CALHUZ010000426.1 GCA_938039305.1 uncultured Saprospiraceae bacterium | reverse complement strand
GGACATTCCTTTGGTGGTCCTATAGCAGCAAAATTAGCAGCAGATCATCCAGACCTCATTGATGGCTTACTGATGATCGCTCCTTTGATCGATCCCTACAATGAACCTATAAAATGGTATGCTCATCTATGCAACATAAAGTGGATAGATGCACTGCTTCCTTCTTTTATCCAAGTTGCTACAGCAGAAAAAATGGCTCATCCGCAAGAGTTGCAACTTATAGAAGATGATTGGCAAAAAATAATAACTCCTACCATTCACTATCATGGCGGTACTGATGCACTTGCACCGATGGAAGCCAACATTGCTTTTAGCAAAAAACATATCAATCCGGAATATCTATTTCAATTTACAGATGATGAAGCAGGCCATTTACTAGTTTGGGATAATGAAGATCAAGTAAAGACTTTCATTATGAAATTGCTCAATCAAAATAGAAGTGAATGATATCCCAACCATTCATCTGCTTACTGTTTTAAGTTATCAGCATCTTTAGTTCGGGCAGTATTGACTATTTTGTCTTCAACAAAATGATCTGACATGTCAACTTCCTCCTATTTCGAAGCACTTGTGATGCTTACTTTGGTTACACTTTTCAGTTGTACACCTACTCCACAATATGACCTCATCATCCGAAATGCAATCATCGTAGATGGCTCTGGCAATGACAGATACAATGGTGATGTGGCCATAGATGGAGATAAGATAGCCGCAGTTGGTGTATTCGATGGTAAGGGTACTAAGGAGGTGGACGCTCAAGGGCAAATATTAAGCCCTGGATTCGTCAATATGCTCAGTTGGGCGACCGTAAGCCTTTTAGAGGATGGCAGAGGCATGAGTGATATCATGCAAGGTGTTACACTTGAGGTGATGGGCGAAGGTTGGTCTATGGGCCCATTGAATGAGACGATGAAAGCTGAAGAACTAAAGTCTCAAGGAGATATCAAGTACGACATAACTTGGAAGACCTTAGGAGAATACCTTCAACACTTAGAAGACAAAGGCGTCAGTCCTAATGTTGCTTCTTATGTAGGCGCTACCACACTCAGAATGAATGAATTAGGCTCAGAAGATAGAGCACCAACCGCAGTGGAAATGGAAAGGATGAAAGCGTTAGCACGGACTGCGATGGAAGAAGGCGCTATGGGCATCGGTTCATCCTTGATCTATGCTCCTGCCTTCTATGCTAAGACAGAAGAACTGATAGAGCTATGTAAAGCAGTGAGCCCTTATGGAGGCTCGTACATTACTCACATGCGAAGTGAAGGCAACCGCTTGTTAGAAGGCGTAGATGAAGTGCTGAGGATTGCTTCAGAAGCTGATGTGCAAGCCGAGATCTATCATCTTAAAGCAGGAGGTGCCGCTAACTGGTATAAGATGGATCTTGTTATTGCAAAAATAGATAGTGCTAGAAAGGCGGGAGTTGACATCGCCACTAATATGTATAACTATATCGCAGGTGCGACAGGCCTCGATGCTTCTATGCCACCTTGGGTTCAAGAAGGTGGATATGATGCTTGGGCGGAGCGACTACGTGACCCAAAGATCCGCGCTAAGGTTATCGCCGAAATGAAACAGGATGCAAATGACTGGGAGAATCTATACTACGCAGCAGGCTCTCCGGAGAAGCTCATCTTAGTAGGTTTCAAAAATGAGGCTCTTAAAAAATACACAGGGAAGACACTTGCCGAAGTAGCAAAGCTCAGAGGCACGAGTCCAGAAGACACTGCTATCGATCTTGTCATCGAAGATGGCAGTCGCGTGGGCACAGTCTACTTTCTAATGTCTGAAGAGAATGTAAAAAAGCAGTTACAATTGCCATATATGACCTTTGGATCAGATGCAGGAGCACCGGCTGCTGAAGGTGTCTTTCTCAAGTCCAGCACTCATCCAAGAACTTATGGAAACTTCAGCAGACTGCTTGGCAAATACGTCAGAGAGGAAAAAGTCATCTCCCTTGAAGAAGCCATACATAAACTGACTTATCTTTCAACACAAAAGTTAAAGGTCAAAGAACGAGGCCTCATCAAGAAAGGTTACTACGCAGATGTTGTAATCTTCAATCCTGAAACCATCATCGACAAAGCTACATTCGCTGAACCACATGCATACTCAGAAGGCATGTCTCATGTCTGGGTTAATGGTGTTCAGATGCTTTCAGATGGTCAGCACACAGGCAATACCGGTGGTAGATTTATCAAAGGTCCTGGATATAAAGCAAAACCATAATTTCAAGCGCTCAACAAAATTCCGATTTAGACTGTTATTATTGCATTCATGAGCGAGAAGTCAGAATATAGAAAGGCGTTGGGATCATTTGCCACAGGAGTGACGATTATAACCACTACATCCAAGGATCAAGCATTTGGATTTACGGCCAATTCATTTACTTCAGTTTCATTAGATCCGGCGCTGATTCTTTTTTGTGTTAAGCGGGATTCATCTTTCTTAGAAGCACTTGAAAATTCTAAAATATTCGGTGTCAACATCTTGTCCCACCTACAACAAAACACTTCTAATAAGTTTGCCAACCCAGACTTATCGAATGAACAACGATTCAATGATGAGCAGCTCAATGCGAGTCAGCTGAATAGCCCTATTATCAAAGGCTGTATTGCATATCTCGACTGTGAACTTGAAGAAAGTATTCAGACAGGTGATCACCAGATCATCATCGGTAGAGTTGACAACTTTAGTAAATTAGAAAGCCTTGATCCACT
>CALHUZ010000425.1 GCA_938039305.1 uncultured Saprospiraceae bacterium | reverse complement strand
GGAGATGCTGGTGGCGGAGGTGTCATGATTGATGGACAATTAGTACAAGGAGCAGCTATTACGTCGAGGGCATTCGGTGAGTATATACCATTTGCAGGACCGTTTTTAACCGTAGCAGTTGTACTCTTTGCTGTTTCAACTATGATCTCATGGTCATACTATGGCCTACAATCTTGGATGTACTTTTTCGGAAAAGGTAGAATGGCAGATATCAGTTATAAGTTGCTATTCTTGATCTTTATTGTGATCGGTGCAGCAGGAGACATGAGCTCTGTATGGGGCTTCTCAGATGCGATGATTCTCGGATTAGTATTCCCAAATATGTTAGCGCTGTTCTTCTTATTCCCAAAAGTTAAAGAAGAACTTGCGAAGTATCTAACAGCTATAAAAGGAAGTAAAGCTTGATGACAAACGATGCAGAAATAGCTTAGATAAGCTAAAGCGTAAAATAAAAAGACCCCATTGATTACTCAGTGGGGTCTTCTTTGTGTAAAGAGCAAAAAAACTGTGTCTTGACTTTTCAGACAATCAGTCCTTTTAGGGTTAACTCGCTCTCACTTCACATAAACGTTTTAGTAACTTAATCCCTTGAACATTTTTAAAACGATAAATTTACGTTTCGTGAAAGCAAAGTTTTCAAAGATTCATATATAAGACAGTTTGCTAAGGGTTACACCCCTATAACAAAGAGATTTTTTTAGATATATGTGAATTAATTATAATATGTTAGTGACGTATAAAATCACAGATAAATGGCTGTAACGTATCTCGGTTTAGGTGCGAATATGCAGGATAAGATTAGGATGCTCAACCGAGCTCGAATCCTTCTTAATATCTATGCAGGTGCTGTGATCAAAGCGTCAAAGCTCTATTCAACAGAGCCATGGGGATATGAAGAGCAAGATGAATTTGTCAATCAAGTCCTTTGTATCAACACGAATCTAAGCCCAGAAGATCTTCATACCGCCACCCTTAAGATAGAAGCGCACTTAGGCAAGAAGAAAGAAAACAGCAAATACGGGCCTCGCAATATTGATATCGATATCCTACTCTATGAACAAGAGTGTTCCGACACAACGAGCTTGAAGATACCACATGCAAGGATGCATGAAAGAAACTTTGTTTTAATACCTTTAGCTGAGATAGCTCCTGAGGCTATACATCCTGTATTTCAGGTGTCTATATCTCACTTATTGGAACGATCTGAAGACAATGGAAGTGTTATACCATATGAGTTTAAGCATTAGATGGCGATAGATATCCCATACAAATATATCTGCGTAGAAGGCAACATCGGAACAGGTAAGACAACCTTCGTTGAGATGATCAACAAGGAGTATAACTGTGAGATGATTCTTGAAGAATTTCAGGACAACCCCTTTCTACCCTACTTCTATAAAGATCGAGACCGTTATGCATTCTCTGTGGAGTTATTCTTTATGACGGAGCGGTATAAGCAAATGCAGAAGCAATTGTTAAACAAAGGTTCTCTCTTCCAAGATTTTACAATCTCAGATTACTCTTTTGTTAAGTCACTACTCTTTGCGAAAAACAATCTTATAGAAGATGAATACCGACTTTTCCAAAAGATGTGGGGTGTACTTAATGCTCCTTTCCCGAAACCTGATCTTTTAATTTACTTCCATAGGGATGTTCCAACTCTTCAGAAGAACATCAAAATAAGAGGACGATCCTACGAAAAGCTAATAGAAGCTTCTTATCTAAAAACAATACAAGATACCTACTTCGAATACTTTCGAAACATACTTACTTTTCCAATTGTTATACTTGATCTCAATGAGATAGACTTTGTTCAAAGTGAAAAAAGCTATGATGCCATAAAGCACATCATGGCTTCTAAGTATAATCCTGGCGTTCATCGAGTAAGCCTATTAGTCTAACACATCAGCATGATTATAAAAACATCAGAATCAGTACACGTGCCAGGAATCTATGCACTGGTGGAAGAACTTGCCATATACGAGAAGGCAAGAGAAGAGATGACCATGACACTTGAGGGATATCATAAAGCTTTCAAAGAAGGTCAATTCAAATCTTTTGTAGCACTCGACGATGAAGATAACGTGATTGGTACATGCATCTATTATGACACCTTTTCAACTTGGAAAGGGAAGATGCTCTATCTTGAAGATTTTGTAGTTAAAGAAGCTTATCGGAAATCTGGAATTGGGCAGCAATTATTCGATCGTTTGATATCTATAGGCCGAGACGAGAACTACGCACTTGTTAAGTGGCAAGTATTAGACTGGAATGTGCCAGCCATCAAATTCTACGAAAAGAACAAATCTATAATTGAAAAAGAATGGTGGAATTGTAAAGTTGTGTTTTAAGTACAACACAACAAGCTACTATCTTTAGTCTAACCCCAACGCCATCTTAACTAATTGCTCTGTGTGATTAGGATAATCTACCTCGACAATTTTCGCATCACTTAGCCAAGTTCTAGCCACTTCAGTAAATTTTTCATCAATTGATGTGGCAACATGAACACCCATATCAGTAAGGGCTTTTGCATTGCACTCCTGCTCATACTGAGCAAGCATGGGAATGGCTAAGACTTTCTTTTTAAGATATAGCATCTCTGAAACGCCTTGAAACCCCGCTCCCATGATGGCATAAGCACTTGTCCTCAACATCGACATCCAGTTGACTTTATCTACAGGGTAGATATGTATGTGCCCTTGATGAGATTCTTGGTTAGTGTGTTTAGAAAAGATTCTAAAACTATAATTAGTTAGCGATTTCAACTTCTCTGCTATTAATTCCGACGCATATGCTGGAAGATAAACGAGCACTTCATTATCCTTATAGTTCAGTTGTAATTCTCTTATCTCTTTTCTAATAACTGGTGTATAGACATCACTGTCATAGTTATCAAAGTGTAATCCAATCTTCTTAGTCGATGGTGCAAAATACTTGAAGATAAACTCTGCCAGATATCCTTTCTGTCTAGGTCGCGGGATCTTCTTACTAAAGAAAGATGCTTGATGACTCAAAGCCACACAGGGCATCTTCTTGTACCGCCACTTACGTGCGTAAGCAGTAATCGGCTCGAAGTCATTGACGATCATATCGTACTCAGAAAGATCTAATTGAAATATGTCTTTAATAATCCTGATTGGTTTTAACGACTTCGCTGTTCCCCAATAATCAATACCTCCTGTCTTACCAAATATATATCCCCATCCGTGCTTTCTATATTTCACTGGAAAGGGCAATTCTAAATCTCCTTGAATCCCACTTAGCAACACATCAACGTCAGCATATTTAGATAACACTGGATAGAACTCCAAGCATCTACTGAGATGTCCGTTCCCAGTTGCTTGCACTCCATATAGTATTTTCTTTCTTTTAGACATATTGTGTGATCATGCATTACGATCCATAAGGCTCCTTGCAAAAGAAGTGAGCTCTTCTTTTTGAGTATCAGAAATGGAAACGTAGTCAAGATGAGATAACGCTAAAGAGAAAAAAGCCTCTTTCGCTTCCGTACAATATGTCGGCAAGTATAACTCATCAAAAACATTAGTTACTCTTTTCACTTTGTCTTCATCTTCTAAAGTCTGATTATTATAAAGCCCTTCAAAGTGAGAACGATCTTTTTCATTTAGCAACTCTAAAGCCCGAAGGTAGAGGTAAGTCTT
>CALHUZ010000424.1 GCA_938039305.1 uncultured Saprospiraceae bacterium | reverse complement strand
GGTTACGAAGCCAATTATGCAGGTACAAGCTTTGCGACCTTAGACAAGTGGAAGACTGGCAAGTTTAACTACGGTAATAAACTGGTAAATCTAGTAGCTGATAAAACACAACCATATACACTTGGTAATGTAGGATATGATGATGAAGGAGTACAATGCAAAAAATGGGACTTGGTGAGAAATGGAGTGCTCGTAAATTATCAGGCCATCAGAGATCAAGTCCATATGATTGATCAAAAAGAATCTCATGGTTGTTGCTATTCTCAAAGCTGGAATGATGTACAATTCCAAAGAATGCCAAATGTCTCTCTTGAGCCAGGCAAGGAAAGATACGATATCAATGATATGATCAAGGATGTCGAGAAAGGTATCTATCTGGTAGGTAGAGGTTCTTACTCAATAGATCAGCAGCGCTATAATTTCCAATTTGGAGGAACGCTTGCGTACGAAATAGAAAATGGGGCCATCAAAGGGATGGTCAATGATGCAGCTTATCAATCCAATACTCAAGAATTTTGGAATAGCTGTTCTAAGATATGTGACGAACGAGATTATAGAATGTTCGGTTCTTTCTTCGATGGGAAGGGACAGCCGAGTCAAGTGAGTGCAGTCTCACATGGTTGTTCTACAACTCGATTCGATGGTATTAATGTCATTAATACTGGAAGAAACATTTAAAATCACATCAAAAGAAAATAACAATGGCAATATATACAAAGGACGAAGCAAAAGCGATCATGGATAAAGCACTGTCTTTCTCCAAGGCAGACGTTTGTGAAGTCAATCTTGAAGGGGATAATAGTGGAAATATCCGCTATGCTCGTAATTCAGTTTCAACAGCAGGAGCAAGATCTAATCAGACACTTGTAGTTCAGTCGAGTTATGGAAAGAAGACTGGAACGGCAACCATAGAAGAGTTCGATGATGCATCTTTAGAAAAAGTGGTACGTAGAGCTGAAGAGCTTGCGCAGTTATCACCAGAGTCTGAAGAATTCATGCCACCTCTTGGCCCACAAGAGATAGAAGATGGCAATGCGCATAGAGAAAGTACAGCTAAGATATCTCCAGATTATAGAGCAGCAGTAGCTGCGGCAAGTATCGAACCAGCGAAGGCAAAAGGAGTGACTGCAGCAGGATTCTTTGAAGATCGTGTAGACTTCTCTGCGATGTCAAATTCTAAAGGATTGTATGCTTATGAGCAGTCTACAGGATTAGACTTTACAGTTACGATGAGGACTGACGACGGCACAGGTTCTGGATGGGTCACAAGAGATTATAATGACGTAGGATTATTTGATCCTGAGATGGCTTCAAGAATTGCAATCGACAAAGCGTTGATGTCAAGAGAGGCAAAGGCGATCGAGCCGGGGAAGTATACAGTGATCTTGGAGCCAGCTGCTTCAGTAGGTTTGTTAGGCAATATGTTTCGTTCGCTAAACGCTCGAAGCGCTGATGAAGGACGATCTTTCATGTCTAAAGAAGGCGGAGGAAATAAGGTTGGTGAGAAGATAGTTGATGAGCGTGTCAATGTTTATTCAGATCCTCTTCATCCACTGGTACCTGCAACAACTTGGACTGGTGAAGGAATGCCAATCAAAAAGACAAGTTGGATAGAAGGAGGTACAGTGAAGAACCTTGCTTATAGCAGATATTGGGCAGATCAAAAAGGTGTAGCACCTTTGCCATTTCCAGTTAATACAATCATGGAAGGTGGTGATGCAAGCTTAGAAGATCTTATAAAAAGTACGAAGAAAGGAATCCTTGTGACTCGTATGTGGTACATCAGAAATGTAGATCCACAGACGCTTCTTTATACAGGATTGACACGTGATGGTACATTTTTTATCGAAAATGGAAAGATCAAACATCCTATTAAGAATTTTAGATTTAACGAGAGCCCGATTATCATGCTCAACAATCTGGAGACCTTAGGACAGCAGGTTCGTATCAATGGAAACTTGATACCGTACATGAAGATTAGAGACTTTACATTTTCAAGTCTTTCAGACGCAGTATAGATCATCAGAAAAAGACATAGTATGAATCGTCTGAATGGAGGAAACTTCTTCTTTACCAGACTGATGTACGAATCAGGAGATTGGGATGTTGACCAACGAATGCCTTCTAATCTCCTGCATTCTATTGTCTCATATACTACGATACCAGTAAACACAGAAGAACAAATAGTGCCGCTTGGCAACAAGGAGATTTTCGAATCTCCTTTCTGTTATATATCAGGCCATAAGCTCGTCCAGTTCAATGAAGACGAAAAGAAGAATTTCAAAGCTTATGTAGAAAGAGGAGGCTTTGTTTTTGCAGACGATTGTAATCATGACATAGATGGGTTATTTGCAAAGTCTTTTGAATTGCAGATGGCCGAAATATTTGGCGATGATGCCTTACAGAAGATTCCTAACGATCATCAACTTTATAAATCATTCTTTGATTTCGATGGCCCGCCAACCACATCTCAAGAACTGAACGGTTGGGGCGATGACCTGGTCCATGACTATTTGAAAGCCATTATTATAAATGGTCGGATTGGTGTGCTTTATTCTAATAAGGACTACGGGTGCGAGTGGGATTATGATTTTAGAAATAAAAGATGGTATAAAACAGACAACACGCGATTTGGAGTCAACATCGTCATGTATGCACTAACATCTTAATAGAGAATAATTTAGAGATAGAACGATAGAAGATAGTTATGACAGAAGATAGAGTGAAGGAATTGGTTTCTAAATTAGGTGAGCTCAAG
Organism: uncultured Saprospiraceae bacterium; assembly: GCA_938039305.1. Lineage (GTDB taxonomy): Bacteria > Bacteroidota > Bacteroidia > Chitinophagales > Saprospiraceae > JAJRXG01. The sequence goes on along the minus strand of CALHUZ010000424.1, from coordinate 1,441 downwards.
GCTGCTGTGCAGCAGGTGATCGTTGGTCAAGATGAAGTGCTCGATCAGATGATAGTAGGATTGCTGGCTTCTGGCCACGTGCTATTAGAAGGTGTGCCGGGACTAGCAAAGACCTTGATGATTAAGAGTCTTTCTCAAGCTTTAGATTTTTCATTTAAGAGGATACAGTTTACGCCCGACTTGATGCCATCCGATATCTTAGGTACGGAGATACTACAAGAAGACGAAAAGGGATCAAAGTACTTCAAGTTTGCACCAGGCCCAGTATTCGCAAATATGCTACTGGCGGATGAGATCAATAGAACACCACCAAAGACACAATCAGCTCTTCTTGAGTTGATGCAAGAATACAGCATCACTTATGCAGGTAATAGATATGAACTACCCAAGCCATTTTTTCTACTTGCCACTCAAAACCCAATAGAGCAATCAGGAACATTTCCACTTCCTGAAGCGCAAGTCGATCGATTTCTGCTTTTTGTAAAAGTCGACTATCCAACTGCCCAAGAAGAACGACAGATACTGTCTCTTACCACCGGATCAGTGAAAAAAGAAGTGCCGTTAGTTTATACAGCGGATGAAATTATAGAATTACAAAAGCTATGCAGAGAAGTACATATAGATGATAGCCTTATCGGCAAAGTCAGTGACTTGATCAGATCTACGCGCCCACAAGGGACATCGTCTCAATACGTCAAAGATTACCTTGATTGGGGAGCAGGCCCAAGGGCCGGTCAATCACTAATTCTTGCAGCCAAAGGTCATGCACTTTTGAATCAGAGATATGCTGTGATACCTGAAGACATCGAGAAGATGGTTATGCCGACACTAAGACATCGCCTGATTGTTAACTTCAAGGCGATGGCGGATAAAGTGACAGTTATAGATGTTATAAAAGAGTTGTTAAAGTCTAACAAGATGTCATGAGCGCATCTGAAGCAATTCTTTCCCCTAAACTTTACGATGATGTTTCAACCTTAGAGTGGTTGAGTCGTAGAATGGCTCAAGGCTTGATGCTAGGAAAGCACAATTCTGCTCGCCTTGGTTCTGGCATGGAGTTTACTCAGTTTAGATCTTATGTACAAGGTGATGACCTTCGATTGCTCGATTGGAAGATGTACGCCAAGACAGGCAAATATTTCATCAGACAATCTAATATCGATTCTAATCAAATGCTTTACGTGCATATCGACCCAAGCAAGTCGATGGATTACGAAGAGGGAGGTGTTTCGAAATTACAATTGAGTAAACTGCTTTCGGCGTCGTTGTCATATATCATGACGCAGCAGTCGGATCGATTCAGTTGGGAATGTGGAGAAAGCACATTTGGAACAGGCCAAGGATTGCATCATTGGAGAAGATCTTTGGTGGCTCTTTCGGAACTATCAACTACATCAGATTTTGCTTCTACATCTTCATTTGAGTTATCTACTTTCAAAGG
>CALHUZ010000423.1 GCA_938039305.1 uncultured Saprospiraceae bacterium | reverse complement strand
CAACGCTCAAGCATTTTCAGCAGCCAACTACCTTCATCTTCTGTGCAAGGTATCAGGTACTCTTCTCTTTTAGTGGTAACGATGATAGCCTCTTCAGCCACGTCATAATCTACGGCTCCTCCTGTCCAAAGTAACTGATGCTCTCCCTTCTGCTCTCTTGCAGTAGGAAGATCGAGATAGCTTTCTATAAGATTTGCTTTAAGCGATGTCCTCGGCACCTTATGGTCAAACCACTCTTGAAGATCAAAGTCCAAACAAGCGCCATGCATAAAGTTGTAAAGTGATTTTTTCAAACCGGCCGAAAACAGATCATGCTCACCGCCACTCGGATCTACATGCTGCATGTCGTTATTGGCAAAGCTACCTGTAGGTGTAAGGTTCTTAACTTTAAAGTCATCTGGAAACATACCTACTGGACTATGTGCTGTCATGGCAAAGCGATGCCAAAAAGCAGACTGCATAATGCCTACTTCAAACATCTGTCTGACCACTTCAAGCGAGTCAATAGTCTCCTGATCTGTCTGGGTGGGAAAACCATACATCAGATATGCATGCACCATGATACCTGCATCATTGAAGTTGCGATTCACCTGCGAGACTTGCTTTATAGTCACTCCTTTAGCAATAAGCTTTAAAAGTCTATCAGAAGCCACCTCAAGTCCTCCAGAGACAGCTATACAGCCAGAGGCAGCAAGCAGTCGACAAAGATCAAAATGAAAACTCTTCTCAAATCTGATATTCGTCCACCAGCTCACAACGAGCTTCCTTTTTAGAATCTCTATGGCAATCGCTTTCATCAAAGCAGGCGGTGCCGCCTCATCAACAAAGTGAAAGCCACGCTCTCCCGTCTGCTCAATCAGGTTCTCCATCCTATCGACAATAGTGACTGCCGAAGAAGCTTCATAGTTCTTTATATAGTCCAAAGAGATATCACAAAATGTGCACTTACCCCAATAGCAACCATGTGCCATCGTGAGTTTATTCCATCGGCCATCACTCCACAGGCGATGCATCGGATTAGTTAATTGGATAACGGAGAGATATCTTCTTAAGGGAAGATTGGCATAGTCTGGTGTACCTACTATCTCTTGCTTGACATCTGGCATCAGACTACCATTGCAGTACTTTACTTTATCATCAACAAGCATGTAACACCTTTTCAAAAAGTCATGCTCGACCTTACCTTCTAAAAATTGTAATAAAATGGACAGTGGTGCTTCGCCATCATCCAGAGTTATAAAGTCTACAAAATCAAAAACCAGTGGATCAGATAGTGATCTAAGTTCTGTATTGGGATAGCCGCCGCCCATGGCAACTTTTATATCTGGAAAGTTTTTCTTGACGTATTGGCCACATTTGAAAGCTGCGAATAGATTTCCCGGAAAGGGCACCGACATGCAGATTAAAGTAGGGTCGCTTTTTCTAATTTCATCATCTAAGATCTTCAACATCATCTCAGAGATGAAGCTACTTGGTTCTTGCAATTCCGTATGCAGTTCATCAAAGGTCGACGCCGACATACCCAATCGCTCTGCGTACCGACTAAATCCAAAATGAGGATCTACCACTTCAACAATAAAGTCGCCTATATCTTCTAAATACAATGTTGCAATGTGCCTTGCTTGATCCCTAATCCCCATCGTACCAAATGCCCACTCCAAGTCTTCTATCTGATCAAACTTAGAAGCCTCTGGCAGAAAATTGCGCTCACAAATCAAATGCGCCAATGTAGGATCTTGATCCTGTAAAAAAGCAATCACACTATCTATGGTAGAACAATAGTCATCTCGTAGTGCATAGATTCTTTTAACATTTGCGGAAGCGGTATCTAAGAGTTGTGCGTCAACAGAAAAAAGCTCCTGCAAGCCGGCTTGAGAAAACAATCGCAGTATCGTCTCTATACCAAGATCCACTTGATGGCTCGCAACCCCAATGGTGTTCAAAAAACCCTTGATATAAGCTGTAGCTGGATAAGGGGTGTTAAGCTGCGTGAAGGGAGGAGTAATTAACAGCAACTTGTGGTTATTCATATGCCAGGATCTGGGCTAAGTAGTGCATTAGTTCAATGTATGTAGCTCTGAGCGCACTTAATGAAATAACTCAGCCATTTAGTGCTCCCTTCTTGGCCAAAGATAGAATTTCTATGGCCAAACAATCTAAATGAAGTACCTGCCTATGGATTAATCTTCTCTCCTATTATTTGCATGAAATCCTTACTCCTTTCCAAGTCAGGAAAATGCCCACAATTTTCGAATCTGATTATATCTATATTTTTATGGTAAACTCGGATGCTTTCAAAATTTGTCGATTTATGGGTAAAATCTTTGTCTCCATAGAGCAATGTAGTTGGAATCGAAGTATCAATATCTATACTTTGGTTCAGCTGACTTACTAATCCTTGAGTCAAACTACACAGACAGAAATTTCCACCGTTTTGAATTCCTTCCGTTGCAATCTTTTGATACGGCAGTCTGTCCACTCCTTTCGGAAGAGCATAGTCATACCAAGTAGTTGCAAACTTCTTTTCGACCCATGGCATGATCATCTGGCCGACATAAGGTCGTTTTAGATAATCTGGAACGATCCGATCTGTCCACTTGGCCATCTCTTCATGTGATGGTGTTTGTAATAAAACTAACTGATTAACTTTTTCTGGAAAATGACTGGTAAAGTAAAGTCCGTAGAATCCGATGGCACAAGGAAATACAATATTGACTCGATCAATATTGATAAAGTCTAATAATTCTAATAAGAGTTCATTGGTCTTTTTAAAAGAGTAGTCATAGGTACCATTGTGAGTGGAGAAACCGAAACCATAAAGATCAAAAATTACAACTCTGTATTTTTTTCTTAAATCCTTTAGCATTTCAAAATAATGCTCAATGATATTTGGCCCATCTGGAATAATCAGAAGCGTTTCCTTACCCAACTTTGTATCTAAGAATCTCAGACGGCCATTGGACAGTTTTGCCATCTCCATATCTGGATGGGTGTTCCATTGTTTCTTTCCGAATTGAAACTTGAACCTTAAAGAGTCTACTTTGTATTGATTACTCATACTTTTACTATATCAGAAATTTAATCAGTATACTTCACTTTAGGAGTGAAAGTATTGGCGGTTATTATTTAAACCGAAGAAAAATATAGACCTGTACAGCTATCAATGATTGAGTATTCGTCATCAATCCTATGATAATTTTTTCACTTTAGTGAATAGCCAACCGCACAGTATAGCTATTATTCTTTAGTGACTTCTCTAAAAGCTATCCCTCCATTTTAACATATAAAATCCAGCAAGCTTTCCATAACCATCAAGTGTAGTTCTTATCTCGACGTCAACTCCTGAGCTAAACTTCCCTTTAAATCTATAGACCTCAGACAACGTTCCATCTTTGGGCTTTAGCAGCTGATAAAACTCAAGCCCCTCATAAGAACCATGCATGCCACTTATCATTTCGTAACCAGCTCTTTGAGATTCTTGATCAAGGCCTACCACCATTTTTGTAGTAGCCTCTTTGTTCGTCAATTCATAATATCGTTTACTTTCTTGTCCGCTCAACAACTTATGAGAAATTGATTTCGCAATCTCTAATCTCTCCTTATTTACATTTTCAGGAGGCACAACAGTATAATCGCTGCACGATATAATTATACTGACTATTAACAATAGTGATAACTTGAGGTACTTCATATATAAGTAAGTTAGGCTTTTTTTTCAAA
>CALHUZ010000422.1 GCA_938039305.1 uncultured Saprospiraceae bacterium | reverse complement strand
GTGTATCACTTGAAGTTCAGAATTGAAAATTTCATTGTCATCTGAAATACTGATAGCTATTTTACTTTGACCTAATAGTGAAGAAGGGTCTTCGAGTGAAACGCTTATCGTTGTAGTCTCACCAATAGGGTTAGGAGAGACTGATGCTCCGATTGATATACCAGATCCAGTTGTAACAACTGGCATTGATGGGTTTTTCCAACCGCCTTCAAGTTCAACATCAAAGATAATATCTCCTATGTTCTTGTCACAGATTTCAATAAATGCTGGATTTATTACAAACCTCTTGTTCTCACTTTTGTTAAGGCAAAGATCCAGAGACCAACTATTAAGAGCTCCACCATCTTCACCCACATTATCTATAACTTTCAAATACCAAGTACCTGCCGCTGATTCAGACTTTAATGTTGCCAAGGCTTCGATAGGTTTGTAAGTCTTTTGCTGAGTGATTGGACAATCAATATTTATAATATCACTTTCATCATCAAATGAGGCGCTCATATCATCTTCTCCATTACAAGGAGAATCAATTAGTAAGACTTCTGTACCTAAAGGGCTTATGAGTGAGATGGATAGATCTGTGATCCAAGTATGGTTAATCAGAATATCTTTTACATTGACGTCGGCCACTGTTCCTGACTCAGTTACTTCAATTTTAGAAATGATAGTAACAGGTTCAAGCCCAATATCCAATGGAATATCAACACTTGCATAAACTTGGCAAACAACGGTTCCTGTAGTAAAAGAAGTCGTAGAAGAGTAAGGACTTTGCCCACATGCATTGAGGGCTTTGACTCTCCAGTAGTAAGTGCTGAGTTCTTGAAAGCCTCCTAATGTAATTTCAGACTCTTTTATATCTTCTATGGTTCTAAAGATAGTTTCAAAATCTGGGTGTTCGGATATTTCTATTTGATAAGATAAGCTATTATTATTGTCACTCCAGTCAAAAGGAATATCAAAATCAAGATCCCGGGCACCATTCGAAGGGCTGCTATTAGTCACAGCGTCTGGAGACTGCATATCAACGGAAACTATAATTTGAAAAGAACTAGAGCCTAAGTTATTTTCCAAAAGGATATTTATGGTATTTAAACCACTATTTGCTTGATCTGTAACTGTTATATAAATGTCTACTTGCTCATTTTCTATAATAACATCTTTTGAGAATGCTACATTTATGCCAGGAGCAGGCTGAGAGAGACTTAACGAGCCACCATCTTTGTAACCAGAAGCTACCATGATGGAAATTGTGTCTGATGGGTTAGAGGTACTACATAAATCAACTCTTTGCACATCCAAGACAGCAACGTCTACGCAGTACCTTCCATTTAAAACGGTGATACCACTGTTATCAGGATCAAGCCAATCTTTTAATCTTGTTTCTGGCGTTCCTCCACCTTCCCATGATTTTTTAAACATACCGAAGTCATCTTCCAAAGCATTGCCACAAGCTGCATCACCACCAGAAAGATGACCAATCATGCGTAAGGATTTATCAAAAATAGGTGCACCAGAAGATCCACCTTCTGTGGTGCCAATATCCCAACTACCCACTCTCACAAAATTTCGATCTACATTGAATGTCAAAGAGTCATAGTCAATGCTTATTCTTTTTTCTCCACCAGACGGATGATGAACTGTGGCAGCAGAATCAACTGTTTCTGTTTCTCTATCCCAACCTAAAAAATAAGGACTTAGTGAAGGGTCGACAGGGTCGTCAAGAAGGACAAGTGCAAAATCACTTTGATCATATTCTGCAAGAAAAGTAGCTCCAGTATTAAAATTGTCCTTAGAACCATCTCCATTGTTTCCACTAGCGGATGAGCCAGGTTCGCGGCATTGGCTATTTTGAAAATTCCAATAGACTAAAACAGATGAAGCGTTAGTACTGGTAATACCGCAATGTTGCGCAGTGATTACAAATGGCTGACAATCTTTACGTACGTTGTTGAGCAAGGACCCTGTGCACTGGAATCGTCCGTCTATCATCATCATGCCCACACTGTTGATAACATCGCGATATTTTTCAACTATAGAGTATCCATCTGATTCTCCACATAATACATCAAGGTTACAAGAACCAGAGATGACAGAACCAAAGCCTGAAAAATCATGATTGACTTGGCCAATCTCAAGTCTTGTTTTTTCTAATTCTTGTTTTTCTACTTGTACTTCAATGATGATGTCATCACCAGGTATAATCGGAGACCACCATTCCCCATGTTCATCATTGTCTATACGCGTGATTGGTCCGATTATAAAAGTTTTTGCTGCATCGTAGATGTATAATTTTCCTGATGAAGGCAAGTGAAAATCTGTAAAGCCAACATTAAGAGAATATGCTCCTTTTGAAGTTATTCTTTGACGCCATAGCATATTACCATTCTTGCTACTTTCCCATGTGCCATGATTCTCACAATTAAGTTCAGTCTTTGTGCTTTCTGCAAATTGATGTGGAAGGGAAGAAGATGCACTACTTTCATAAAAATCATATTTGGCTCTAAGCTCTTCATTGTCAAAAGCAGGCAAAATATAATTTGATATCGAATAGATAGAAGAAGCATTTTGGTCCAAACCAGAAGATTGACCTTTTAAGTCAGAAGACCCTCCTATGGAGAAGATCAAGAAACTGAGACACGTTATTCTTAAAAAAGTTTGGAGCATGCTAATGAAGATAAATAAAATAAGTTGATCGCACGGGCAGCAAAAAGTTAATTGATTACAGTGACATCTCCTACAAGATCAATAATAGTGCCTTCAATGTCTACCTCTATATGATAAACATAAACACCAGATCTGGCTTCATTGTTTTTATAAGTACCGTCCCAGGCTTCATTATCTGAGGAGCTGAAATTGTTGGCATTATAGACCTGATTACCCCATCTATCATAAATATTTACCGAACGAAAAAGTACTATTTGGCCCGACTCTATCTTCATCTGATCGTAAGGCGGGTTGCCAATACTGATAATGTTTGGAATAAAGATATCAGGAATATCTACACAAGATGCTTGTCCCTGACAATCTTCATCAGCGCAATCTATAAGACCATCAAAGTCATTGTCAATGCCGTCTATACAAATTTCATCTGGAATTATGCAGATAGTATCTTGAGTTAATATAAAAGGGTTCTGATCATACTCGACGGCACAAAGTGTATTCATATTCCGTATCATAACGTAGTAAGCCCCTTCTTCTAAATCTGTAAAGATGGGGTCGGCGA
>CALHUZ010000421.1 GCA_938039305.1 uncultured Saprospiraceae bacterium | reverse complement strand
AGGATTGAGTAATGCTCGTAATAATGGGATAGCCAATAGTCAGGCAACCTGGCTTTGCTTTTTTGATGATGATGCAAAAGCGCCTAAAGACTTTGTATCTAAAATTATCGGCAACATTAAAACTGAAAAGTGGGATTGCTTTGGGGGGCATATCCAATCTTGGTGGAAATTCGGCAGACCCAGATGGCTCAATGAATCATACGGCTCCAAACCGAAATTAGAAAATACAAAAACAGCTCTTATAAAAAAACATAACTGGGGAAGCAATATCATCATCAAGAAATCTTGCCTTCAAGACATAAGCGGATTTCCAACTCACATCGGCATGAAAGGCCACAAGCTGGGATATGCAGCAGAGAATATTGTACAAGATAAATTGAGTGAGAAAGGCTATATCATCGGCTATGATCCCAACTTGACAATAGATCATGTTGTGATGAGTCAGAAGCTAAAACTCAAGTGGCACATCAAGTCTGCCTATGCTACTGGTCGCGATGGCAGAACTGTATACCCAGATCAGTATACCGCAATCGGAATATTGACTTCTTTTAAAAATTGTTTTTCGCGCCCTTTGAAAGGAATCGTAAAATTCATCACTGATAAAAATTATTTCTGGGAACATCTTGTCTTAGATGCTGGTTGTTCTTGGGGTTTGTTCTTTGGGAAGGTGAGGTCTATTTTTTAATTAGAATTCCCTATGTCTACCTCGCTGCTCACATCCTCCCCTGTAAAACTTATACTCATTCGTTGGTTTTACCTGCGAACGACGTATGTAGATCGGATATCGACATATAGGCAATGGGTATAAAACCCACTGTCAACATGAAAAGAAAGTATGGATTGACTACAGATTTCGCTGTAACTTTAAGTGAGCCTCTTGGTCAAGTAAACTAAGGCGATTAATACTGATTATATAAAAGTAGGCCTGCGTTTTTCTGAAAAAGCCTTAACACCTTCTTTTCCATTTGGCGTATTTAATCTTTCTGAAATGGCTTTCCCTTCTAATTCCATTTGCTCTTCAAGCGTATTGTTGAAAGTAGAAAGCATCAGTTTTTTTATTCCTCCATAAGCATCGGTTGGACCTTGTGCTAACTTCGCTGCTAATCCCATGACAGTGGGCATCAGTTGATCATCCGGAACTACTTGATTGACCATGTGCCAGTCGAGTGCATCATTTGCGGTAAGCTTACGATTAGTTAGCGCTAACTCAATCGTTCTTCTTTGTCCGATGATCCGTGGCAAAAAGTATGTTGAGCTGCCATCAGGCGTCAACCCTGCCGCTGTGTAAGCCATCGTGAAAGACGCAGACTCTCCTGCAACTACTATATCTCCTATCATAGCCAGACTCAGTCCACCTCCAGCTGCCATACCATTGACTCCTACAATCACTGGCTTACTCATCCTTGCGAAACTGGAAATAGCCTCATGAAGACTGTCTGCCATTTCCTTTAGGATCGCTGATGCGTCATCTCCACCAGCTGCCATAGCCTTGACATCTCCGCCTGCACTAAAGAATGCTCCAGAACCTGTCAATATAACCGCCCTGATTTTTTCATCATCAGCACATTGCTTTGCTACGATACCAAGCTCTTTCACCATCGTGATATTCATGCCATTGACCTTTGGCCGATTAAGCGTGATGGTCGCGATACTATCTGTGATCGTCAGATTAAGTGTTGAGTGCTCAGATGTTGTTGTCATAATTTAAATGGACTGTGGCGCTAATAATAAAAGAGAACAAAATTCCGCAGATCGCTATCTTGAGGAATATAATAACAATCAAGATAGATGAAGGTAGTAGCAGTATCCCAACCTGGAGGTCTTAATAATTTGCACATCGTAGAACGACCCGACCCGACTCCTGGAGAACATGAGGTTTTAGTTAGATGGCATGCTACTTCTCTAAACTTTCATGATTACCTAGTTGGTGTAGGAGCGATACCTGTCTTAGAAGGTAGAATCCCAATGTCGGATGGAGCAGGAGAAGTGATTTCTGTAGGCAAGGAAGTAAACGACTGGAAAACAGGTGACAAAGTGATGTCTATGTTTTTCCCAGGATGGGTAGAAGGCAATCCAGAATTTAGAAAGATAGCTGGTGTAAGCGGAGAAACGATAGATGGTTATATAGCTGAGATGTCTTGTGTTCCTGATTCTGGAATCACAAGGATACCTGAAGGATACACCTATGCAGAAGCAGCAACCCTACCTTGTGCAGGACTTACTGCATGGAATGGATTAATGCATGCAGGTTCTTTAATGCCAGGACAATCTGTGCTAATCGAAGGAACTGGAGGCATGTCTTTGTTAGGACTAAGAATGGCGAAAGCTGCTGGCGCTAAAATATACGCAACAACATCATCTCCTGAAAAAGCAGAACGGTTGATGTCACTAGGCTGCGAAGCAGTTGTTAATTATAAAGAAGATGAGAGATGGGGAAAGACCATCTTTAAAAAATCTGGCGGAGGAGTTGATCTAACTCTAGACGTAGGTGGAGGATCTACTATGAATCAATCTATCGAAGCTTCTAAGATCGGTGGCACGATCATTTCAATTGGCATATTGGGTAATGGTCGTAAGGGGTCGATTACATTTCCAAAGCTATTTTTCAAGTTTATAAATATGAAAGGGATCGCAGTGGGAAGTAGAATGATGCAAGAGTCGATGATTAAGTCAATCGAAACAAGTGGCATCAAACCAGATGTAGACAAAAGCTTTGCTTTTGATCAACTTGCTGATGCATTCAGATATCAAGAGACTGGTCAGCACTTTGGGAAGATCGTACTTGAGTGGTAAAGTCGATTGCACTTTAAATCCCTGCTGCTCTATTTAGAAAACTACTCTAACAAGGTTTCTGAAAACAACTTATAGATACGTCTATATTCATCAGACCAACTGCTGGCTTCAACAAAGCCATGTCCTTCCATCGGAAATACAGATAACTCCCAGTTCTCTTTCTTAAGCTCTATCAATCGCTGCGAAAGTCTGACTACATCTTGGAATTGCACATTGCGATCGACCATACCGTGCAGCATGAGTAAGTTGCCTTTTAGTCCTTCTGCAAAGTATAAAGGTGAGCTTTTTCTATAAGCAATGCTGTCCTGTGTTGGTGTATTTAAGATAGGCGAAGTGTAGCCATGATTATAATGTGCCCAGTCAGTAACAGATCGAAGCGCAGCTCCACTTTTAAAAGTATCAGGAGAATTAAACATGGCCATCATAGTTATAAAACCTCCGTACGAACCTCCATAGAT
>CALHUZ010000420.1 GCA_938039305.1 uncultured Saprospiraceae bacterium | reverse complement strand
CTTTATAAAGTGGGATTTATGCTCCTCTAACCACAAGGTATCTTGCTTAATATATTCCCTCAGCTCAGCACCTTTCGTAGTATCATATTCTAATTTGAATCGACCTGGTGATTCAATATCTGAACTCCAAACAACTACTCTGCGGTCCTTCTCATGATCCATCAAGACTGTAAGCATAGAATCTCGACCCCCACTCTCATCTTCAATAATGATCTGAAATGTATCACTACTTACTTGGCTATCTACATGATTATCTGGAAAACGATGAAATGAATTGTTATGATAATTAGGAGTCTTCACAAAACGAGAACTATGCTCTGCTGTAAAGTCTATTGACAAATCCTTGATAACGACATCGCTACCAAATGAATCTACTTCAATAATCTGGAATATCTCTTGAACGATAGAATCCTTATAATCGCTTGTAGCCAAGCTCATCTGGTCCGTAAGATCTTGGTGCAGATCTGACTTCAGGCGATCATAGTTTTGAAAATTCCAATAACCCAGAAAACATAGCAAGAGCAGTAGACTGGTGCTCACCAATAGTTTTAATGACGTAGGATTATCAAGCAATCTCATAATGCAAATATAGGCCTGAATACAAGAGCATACTTGTTGATTAACCTTAATTAACCTTACATATAGGTTAGTTAACCTACTCTGGGTGAAATGGCAATTACATTTGAGGCATCGATAACTAAAAACACTACTTTATGAAAAAGCTACTCTCACTTATCCTTGCAATAATAATTTGCAACATCTCTTTCGCACAACAATCAGGCACCATACAATATGTATCAACAATCAAACTTGACCTTAAGGGTATTGAAGGCATGGACTTAGGAGATATGCTACCTCAGGAAATGAGCACAAATAAAGAACTCATCTTCAACAGTAGTGCTTCTATCTATAAAGACTCCAAGGATAATGTCTCTGAAGACATAGAACTTTCAAGTGACGATGGCTCATTTGAGATGGTCATCGGCACGGACGACAGCGAGGAAATATTTCATAGTGACTTAAAATTAAAAAGCACAACTTTTCAAACCTCATTCATGAGTAAGGAGTTTCTTATCAAAGGGAAAATAGAAAGAAAGAAGTGGAAAATCACCAATGAAAAAATAAAGTACTTAGGCTACGTATGCCAGAAAGCCACTTTATCAGAAGAGATCCCACCTAGTTCTGGATCTGAAGAAGAACCTAAGGAACAGAACATAGTTGCTTGGTTCACCTCTGAAATACCAGCATCCATAGGCCCACATGACTATTATGGTCTGCCCGGAGCAGTCCTAATGGTTTCAATTAATGAAGGAAAAACTGAGATCAAAGCCACTAACGTTGACTTGACTCCACCTGATTCAAAAATGTTAGAAAAGCCAACAAAAGGCCAAGAGGTAACACATGAAGAATATGAAAAGATCATGGAAGTAAAAATGAAGGAGATGCAAGAAATGTATGGTGGCCGTGAAGGTGTCATTATGATCAGGGGATAAGCTCCGCCAATCAATATCCTAAAGTCTAAGTCTCTTTTCTAAGAAGTAGTGAAAGCCTTTTTAGATTGTCTGCGAGTTCTTGCTGTCAAGTGGCGAGCAGACAATCTTTACTCAACATCCAACTAAAATGAAGTACTCGATAGTCGTAACTATTTTTCTATTTTTTACGCAAATAACCTTTTCTCAACACCTTGTCCAAGGAGAAGTGCTCGACGAAGACAAAGCACCATTAGCTGGTGCAACTGTGGTTCTTTTAGAACCAGTTGACTCGTCTATGATAGCATTCGCCATAGCAGATAACAATGGAAGATTCACAATCGAAGATGTGGAAGAAGGAGATTACATACTACAGCTCAGTTTTGTATCATTCAAAACATCCTTCTCTGAAGTTTCTGTCAAAGGTGCGGAGAAGAAAGTACAAATAGGAAGCTTCTCATTAGAAACATCATCCGAGATACTTCAAGAAGTAACTGTAAAGGCAGAGCACATACCAATGGGCATCATAGGAGACACCATCAGCTATAATGCAGCTGCTTTCAATGTTAAGCCCGGAGCATCTGTGGAGGACTTATTGAAAAAACTTCCAGGTATCGAAGTACAAAGAGATGGATCTATAAAAGCGATGGGCGAGAATGTTGAAAATGTACTCGTAGATGGAAAAGAATTCTTTGGTAATGATCCAAAGATTGCAACTAAGAATCTTGATGCAGAAGCTGTAGACAAAGTACAAGTATTTGATAAGCAATCTGACATAGCAGAGTTCACAGGTATAGAAGATGGAGACGAAGAAGTGACCATTAATCTAAAATTAAAAGAGGGATATAAAGCTGGAGGATTTGGAAATGCAGAAATGGCAGGAGGAACTGAATCAACTTATAAAGGAAAAGTAAACTACAATCGATTTAGCCCAAAGATGCAGGCTGCTCTTATCGTAGGAGCTAACAATGTCAATGAGCAGGCCTTCTCGTTCAATGAATACATCGGTTTTATGGGCGGCTTAGCAAATGCTATATCTGGCACCAACGGATTTATGAACTTTGGAGAATTCGGACAAGGGTCAACGCCTCAAGGCATCACAGATAACATCTCTACAGGGCTTAACTTCAATTATGATTTTTCAAGTAAACTAAAACTGACCAGCAACTACTTCTATCTACGTTCAGATCAAAACCTGAATAGGCAAACACTAAGTAATCAATTCACTCCTACAGAGAACTTTACAACTCAAGATTCTTCTCTATCAGATCGTCTCAATCAGAATCATAGATTGAATCTTAAGCTAGACTACAAGCCAGGAAAACTATCTCAATTGCTCTGGAAAAACAATGTATCTGGAATATTGAATGATAACTCATCCAATGCACAGACAATCTATAGTCAAAAAAACAAAACAACTGGGCTCACGACTTCCAACCTTCTATCTATTAACGATCAGATAGGATATGAAAGCAGCCTGATCTATAGAAGAAAATATATAAAGAAAGGACGCAACTGGATCAATACAGCTAAGTTTCAGTATGGCCAACTTGAACAAGCAGACAATGTGATTAATGAATATCTATTTGGTACTGACCAATCCTTCCTCAACCAGTTTCAAGATTATAGTTATAAGAAAAACAATCTTAGTCTAACAAGTACTTATACAGAACCTATAGGCAAAACTCTCTATCTAAGCGGAAGTTATAAATTTGATAAAGAGACAGAAACTCCAGACAAGAAATTCTTCGATATAGCAAATGGCGAAAACAATTTCAATCAGGACTTGAGTCGCTTATATGAAAAGAACAACACTATCCACGAAGCCAGACTATCACTAAAAAAGAATACGAAGAAGACAAAGCTAAACATAGGCATGGGATGGCAGAGATCTGAGATAACGGGATTCGTCCGAGATGATTCTAACAATCAAGT
>CALHUZ010000419.1 GCA_938039305.1 uncultured Saprospiraceae bacterium | reverse complement strand
CCAGGAAGTTATAATACTTACGACCCTTTCTTAATCAGAGACTTAGTAAATGTACAGTCGACTGTAGATGTGGGAGATGGTGGCACAATCGCAAGTTTTAGTAACATTGAGCCACGCGTGTCAATGAGGTATCTGATGGGGAAGCGCCACTCTTTCAAACTTGGATACAATCGGATGGCTCAATATTTAGGACTGATTTCTAATACTACTTCCATTGCTCCGACAGATGTATGGAAGCTTGCAGACAACTATGTAAAGCCACTAAAAGCTGATCAGTTTTCTTTCGGCTACTTTTTGAATTTAGGCGATGAAGCTTTTGAGGATTCAAAATTTGAAGCCTCGATAGAGTTTTACTATAAGTCTTTTGACAATGTCATCGAGTATAAAGATGGAGCGTCTTTGATTTTGAATGATAATATAGAAACGGAGCTTCTTAATGGGATTGGTAAAGCTTATGGGGCAGAGTTACTTATTAAAAAAACGGATGGTGCCCTTACTGGTTGGCTGAGTTATACTTTTAGTAGAAGCCTAAGGCGAGTCGTTGGGTTTTATGAAGAAGAAACTATTAATTCTGGTGCTTGGTATCCGTCTAACTTTGATAAGCCGCATGATCTAACAGCTGTGGTTGAATATGAAGTTGGTCCTAAGTTGAAATTTTCATCCATTTTCACATATAGCGAAGGGAGACCGGTTTCTTACCCAGTAGCTAAATTTGATTATCAAGGGCAGAATATTGCCTTTTATGATATTAGAAATGATAATAGAGTTCCTGCTTATCATAGGCTTGACTTTTCGATGACATTTAATTTTGATGCCAACGCAGCATGGTTGAAAGGAGATTGGATTTTATCTGTGTATAATGCTTATGGCAGAAGAAATGCCTTTTCTGTATTTTTTGATGACCTTGAAGGGCAGCCTCCTCAAGCTTATAGGTTATCGACTTTAGGTGTTCCATTTCCGTCACTCAGTTATAAATTGAAATTTTAATGAGAAGATTGGCTTTTATAATAATCATACTCTCATTAGTTGGTTGTATTGATGAGTTGAATATCACCACCGAGCGGGTGCTTCGCGTGCTTGTTGTTGAGGGAAGTATAAATACTGGACCTGGTCCTCATTACGTACGGCTCTCTAAGAGTGCAAAGTATGGATCAATATTTGAGGATTTTTCTAAAAAGGTAAACAGTGCCTTAGTTAGGATAAGAGATGAGAAAGGGAATCAAGTAATTCTTGAAGAGGTAGAGTCGGGAGTTTATGCAACCCCTTCATCATTTAGTGCAAAGGTAGGATCGGAGTATACTTTGATAGTGGAATCTAATACTGAACGTTATATTTCCTTGCCTGAAAAAGTACAACCTGTTGCGCAGATAGAGTCTCTTAGAATCGAGTCTAAAAAACTTGCTTCTAATTCTGATGCAGTTTTTGATATAGGTGTTGAAGTATATGTAGACTTTCAAGATCCTGGTGACGAACAGAATTTTTATTATTTCGAGAATAGTGGAACATACGTTGTAGAGACGAATCCTGAAGACTTTATGTTGGTGACGCCTAATGGAAACGTTCCAGCACCTAAAGATTGTTGTAGTAGGTGTTGGATTCGAGAAGAAGCAGGAGATCCTGAAGTAAGAATCACTTCCGATGATCGTTTCAATGGTAACGTAACAAGCCAGTTAGCGGGCTTTATCATTGATGATGGAAAGCGCTATACTGATAAGTATCTGGTTAAAGTAAGTCAGCATTCGCTTACGAAAGAGGCCTTTAGATTTTTTGAAGTCTTACAAAGTCAGTTATCTATAAGTGGGGATTTATTTGATCCACCTCCTGCTACTTTAAGAGGCAACGTGATAAATGTAATAGAACCAACGAGCCCTGTGATAGGATACTTTTATGCTTCTGATGTTTCTGTTGATTCTGTCTTTTTAGAAAGCTCCCTAGTAGCTGGATCTGTTGCTGGTTTTAGACTTGATGATGACTGTAGAGTCTTACCTAACTCCTCTGACCAACGACCTGTTTTTTGGTGATTTAAAGTTTCGATTAATTTCTGACATCTAAAGATGCACTACCATTGATATCTCCAATCTTGATGCCGACGAAGTCGGTATCGGTAATATCTGTAGATTCAAGTATGACTGTCTTTACCTCGTCTAATGGTGCTGTTAAATCAGTTCCTGTCAGATCTGAATCCATATCGAAAAAACGCCAACTGCTGTTATTGGAATAGCTGTCACTTTTACCCAAAAGAACTAAACGCATCTGTACGAGATCTACGGCACTTACAGAATTGCTATTGTTTGCATCAGCCGCAATAATCTGGAATATATTGTCAAATTTATTAAGACCTAATATATGTCTTGCTGTGAGAACAAGATCTGTTGAAGAAAGGCCATTTTGGCTGCTTCTTGTGACACTTGGTTTAATGGTATAAGTGCCAGGCCCCAAGTTATTGAAGGTGTATACCCCATCGGCATTTGTAGTGGTCGTCATGTCTTGATTTAGAGAAACTTCCACACCGTGGATGCCGCTACGTCCCGCTGCAATTATCTTACCTGTGATTGTCAAATTATTCTCAACGGGGATTTCACATGCTTCCTTAGTAATGGTTAAGAATAATTCTGTGGTATCAGATATTTGTGCACAACCATCTGCCATAAGTGTTGTGATGTGCCCTTCATCTATATAAGTCAGATTAGCATCATAGCTGACGCCAAATACTCTATTTGATTCTAAGCCAGAATCTTCAAAATCAAAAGAGGATTCCATGACAACTTGCTGAATGTGATTTTGTAAATCAGTGATTACATAAGCGTAGTGCCCAGCAGTCGGATCTATGAATTCATTATTTAAAAAAGGAATGAGATCTGGTTGACCATCTGTTGGGCATATATTTACAGTGGTTGCCCAATTAGTAGTGGCCGTTAAAGTGTTCTGACAGTCAAATTGGGTTGCACAATTTTCTTTGATTACTTTTAGAAAAGTAGTCATGCTTGAAAGAATAAAGCAAGAGTCAGAGGTGATAGAAGTGATCGGATCTCCCACATTATAACTTAGTGTTCCTCGATATGAGACTCCAAATATGTTTTCAGTTTCAAGAGATGATCCCTCAAAGTTGTAAGCATCTTCTTTATGAATCCTGGTGATCAAGTTGTTGTCGTCTGCAAAGATATAGGCGTAGGTGTCGCCAGCTGGTATGCGATCAGTATTGAGTAGTGGAATGATGTCGTCCAAACCATCATTAGGACAGAGGGTAACTTCTGATGCCCAGTTAGTAGTAGCGACTATTGTCTCAAAGCACATATCTTCCGCCATCATCATGGTATCTATAGGCTCTTCACCTCCACCATTAGAACCATCGCAATCTGTAGACCAAGTACCGCCACCCCAATAAGCTTGAAAGCTAACACACCTTAGGATGATGTATCTATAATCATTTATGTCTGTTCCACTTTCGATTGGCAAAGTAAGAGCACCGCTGAAGTGATTGATACCATCTCCTGGTCCTATATCTGCAACCATCAGAGCGCCAGCGATAGAAGTACTGTCATTAGAGAGAAATATCTGAACGTCTGGTCCAGCATCTGTATCAAAATCATCACCAAGTCTTAACTGCAGAGCGCCGTCGTCGAATAGCTCGAGATAAGCCGTGCCCGTCAAATCATATTGGCCATCATGTAGAGAAGCTGTCCTTGAGCAGGTCACGACTTGGGCAGCCACTTGGCAAGCCAGTACAGATAAGATCAGAGATAAAGTGAGCCTAATTGATTGATTCATGAGTGTGAAAGTAAGGTTTCGACTAAAATAAGATACTGATATATACAACGGATGGGGGTATACCTTCATATGTTTTGAGTTAATAAAATCTTGCATTGAATAACATCGCTTACAAATAACATATTACGAATTTATATAATATATTTGTTAGGGTTTACGATTATAATGCCTATATCCATCTCTTTATCTTTAGGCTTCGTTAGTGTTCTTATCCAAGAGCGTTAGAAAGTTATCACCTTCCTGAATATTTTCCACTTTTTGATAAGTGATGTAGGCTAAAGATGTGTCTTTAGTATACCCCCTTGTCAATTCTCGACCAAAACAACCAATTGATGCTGAAGTCTCTCCACTTAGTATGCTTTATTTTATTTGTTGCGCTCACTATCTCGACAGCACAAGTCGATATCATCGGTATGGGGCACAACGATGGCGTTGTTGTCACTTCAAGTAGTAGTATCGCTCAAGCGAATCAAACACTTACACGGGTTGGTTTTTTACCAAATCATAGTGCAGCAGCTAAGTTATCCTCTCAGACAACTTTTGGAGTAACCCTTGAGACCATAGAGGAGATTGCTGCTCTGGGTATGGAAGATTGGATGGATGCTCAACTTGCGCTACCGATGGGCCCTTCAATGTTGGATCAAGTGAAAGCTTATCATGATTATAGAAAGGCTGGAGAAAATGATCCGGATGCTGGAACGAGCATGATCTTCTGGGACTATGCGTGGTGGCAGTATCATATGACTGAGTCTGATTATGTAAGACAGAGAGTGGCATTTGCTTTAAGCGAAATAATGGTCATCTCGCGTAATTCCGGTTTTGGAGGCAATCCCTATGCATTTGGAGATTATTACGACATACTTCTCAAGCACTCTTTTGGAAATTTTAGAGACCTCATACAAGAGATAACTTACCACCCATCTATGGGCGAGTACCTTACTTATATCAACAATCCAAAGACTGACCTCGATGAAAATAGATTTCCAGATGAAAACTATGCTCGCGAAGTCATGCAGTTATTTACAATTGGCTTGTTCGAATTAAATCCTGATGGTTCAAGAAAACTGGACGGTCAAGGGGAGCCCATACCTACTTATGATAACGATGATATCAGCGAGTTTTCAAAAATATTCACAGGCCTCATGTGGGGCGATAGAGATCCTGTGAGAAATCAATTCTTTCGAGGCGATCAGAATAGAGAAAGTTATACAGTGCCGATGCAGATGTTCAATGATATGCATGAGCCAGGTATCAAAACTTTGTTGAATGGACAGATCGTACCCGATCGCAATCCAGTAGATGGTATCGCAGATATAGAAGATGCTATTGACAATTTATTTGATCATCCGAATGTTGGACCTTTCATAGGTAAGCTTCTCATACAACGTCTTGTGACTTCTAATCCAAGTCCTGAATATGTAAGTAGAGTGAGCGCTGTATTTGATGATAATGGTTCTGGTGTAAGAGGTGATATGAAGGCATTTGTAAGAGCCATACTACTCGATGAAGAAGCAAGATCTTGCGATGCTGTAAATGATAATTCATTTGGAAAGCTTAGAGAGCCTTTTATCAGATATGTACAATTATGTAATGCTTTTGAACTATCTACGGCCAGTGGAAATTATAGAAATGCAATGGAGGATATTAATGAACTGATTAATCAGAAGCCATTCTATTCTCCAAGTGTCTTTAACTTTTTCCAACCTGATCATCAGCCAATAGGATCGGTAGAGGAAGCCGGTCTGGTAGCTCCAGAATTTCAAATTGTAAATAGTCAATCTTTAGTAGGCTATCTCAACGGTCTTAATTCATGGATCATCAGAGATCAACCGACAGATGAGTGGAGACTTTACGGAGATGAGGTGGTACCTGAAAATGAAAAAGCTTACTTCCAATTATCAGATGAGATCGCTTTGGCTGAAGATGATAGACTCCATGAATTAGTTGATAGATTAAGCCTTGTATTGGCTCATGGCCGACTGACTCAAAGAACACAACAGATTATAATCGACGCTTTAAAGGAATTTCCAAGTGGCGATGAAGAGGAACTAGATGAAAGGGTTAGGGTCGCGATATATCTGGTTATGAGCGCTCCTGAATTTCTAATTAATAGATAAGCTTATTCATCATAATAATGATGAATAAAATATAAATCACTTATGCACAAACATAAACTCTCAAGACGTTCTTTTTTAGGTCAAGCCAGTTGCGCTGCGATCGGATC
>CALHUZ010000418.1 GCA_938039305.1 uncultured Saprospiraceae bacterium | reverse complement strand
TGATGTGGCCTATTTTGACATAGTTTTGTAGCGCTTCAACATATCGTATATCGGTTAAGGGTATGTCGAATATTGAACCTTCTGCTTTTGCATCTCTTATCCTCTCTTCAGAAGAAAGAGTTGGAGTCCTTGAGTTTATCTCTGCTGCAATATTGAGGTGCTTGCTTTCAGATCGAAATAAGGCAAGAGCGCCTATCCCGAGGGTCGGTATGATACCGACCATGAATGTGCCGTATATCATATCAGGCAGTAGCTCCCAGATGATGTAACCAAATATGGCCAATCTGGCAAACAGGAAGTTGGCTAAACTGATGAAGAGCATCAAGCCCAGGTTGTGGATGATCCACTTACCATAGGTCCACTTACGCCCTTTGCCTTTTAGGTTTAAAAGTTGACCTACTGTGAATTCATAAATGATGCTCGTAAAGAAAGTCATAGCTCCGAAACCCACGCATATAAGGTATCGATCAGAACCTAAGCTGGCGATGCCAAATGGCTCGAAGATGATCAGGAAGAAGGTGATGAAAAGACTAACGATTAGTGCTGTCTTAGGTTTGCCAAATCTGCTCTCATCTTCTGGGAAAGGTTTATTGAGTAGAGTAGTGAGCTTTCGCCAAGTGTCCATGGTGCTAAGATAATGACATATGGGTTAAATCATGAAAGATGTGGTTGTGCCAAATTAATGACACTATGATGAAAAGGTTAGTGTCTCTGGATTCCATCGGCACTATTGTTGCTACCTATTATTTAATCTAAAAGGTAATATCTTTAGATATTATTCAACGTACCCATTTATGAGACCATTACTCTTCGCTTTTCTTGCTGCACTCATGTTAACTCTTACAGGTTGCTTCGAGGTTATAGAAGAAATCACACTCAATGATGATGGATCTGGACAAGTCACCATGACCGTCAATATCAGCCGAAGCAAAACAAAGCTCAACTCCATCATGCTGATGGATAGCATCAATAATTATAAGGTGCCATCCAAAGCGGATATCACAGAGAACATGTCAAAGATGATCGCTGAGATTAAAAGTATCAGAGGGGTTTCTAATGTCTCTCATCAGATGGATTTTGATGATTTTATATTTTCAGTGTCTTGTGATTTTAGGAATGTCGATGTGCTTAATGATGTAATCACGCATTTTGCTACAGAAAGAGATCAAAAGAAAGTGAGTATGAAAAAGCAATTCACCTATGACGCAAATCGCAAGGTGTTCACAAGAAGCTATGATGTCAACCTTTCCAAAGAAATCAATAGAGTAAATCAAAAAGACAGAGAAGTTCTTGAAGGAGCTACTGTAACGTCTATCTATAGATTTGAATCGCCTATAGTATCTGCAAAGAATAGTGATTCTAAAATCGCCGGGAATAAAAAAGCAGTGATGCTTAAAGTCGCTGTGACTGATATGATCAGCAATAAAAAGAATATGAAAAACACAATAACACTCAATTAGATAATTAAAGTCAATTGAAAGTAAAATCAACTTAACAAATTCACTCCACAATGAAACAAATCCTAATCCTGCTGTATCTACTTATTTACGTAGGTGCTCAATCACAAAACTTAGAACAATTTATTTCTAACGACTCAAAAGCCGTAGTAGAAGTAAGCGGTGATCAGATATTTAGCCTGATCGATCACGCAGATCTTGAATTACTGATGCCACCTGATGAGTCAGGTATGCCGATGAGCTTAGAGCAATACGGCATAGATGTAGCCGCTAAAGCATATTACTTCTATCAAGAAATCGATGATATCGGTTATCAAAATATGGTGATCCGTTTATCCGATGCTGATAAAGTTGAAGAATTGATCCGATCAATGTCTGGAACTATCGCAACAGAGGTTAAGGGATACAACTTCGTGTTAGACGCAAATATGTCGGCAGCTTGGAATAATAAAATTGCGATCTTCAGTTCTGCTGAATTTCCAAAGAAGCTATACACGATGGAGGACTTGCTTGAAGAGCAAGAGCAAGAAAGAATGAATAGTGAGGTCGAAGGCGTTGTTGAAGAGATCGACGAAGATAACGAGTATGTAGAAATGTATGAAGATGAGGAGCCAGATCAAGAGATGTTAGAGATGCAATTGATGTTTAAAAACATGGATGCTCCTTCGTTGTTTTCAGATGTCGAAATCAGTAAGAGAATGGCTGATCAATTTTCACGCATCGTGAATACTGAAAAGAACAATTCTATTGCTCAAAATGCCAGTTACACAAGTGGGAAGAACAGTAAGTCTTCTGTTTATTTCTGGGTGAGCAGTATCGATGGAATGATGAAGGATAGTTATCCTGCTGAATTGACATCGTTGTTTGGGACTTCTTCTGGAGATGCGCCTGAAATGATAACGGGTATGGAAGAGATGACTGGAAATCTGATTTTTGATACAGATGAAATCAAGCTTGATTTCAATTTGGGGATCAATCCTAAGTTGGCCTCTATTTATAGAAAAATGTATGATTCTAAAATGGCTCCTGCGTTTTTCAATCACTTTAATGAAAATGATGCATTGTCCTATTTGAGCTTTACGGTAGATATGGCAACTATGTTGAAGGAATATCCAGAGATGGCTAAGACGATGTATGGTTCTTTGGTGCCAGGATATGAGGAAGAGGTTGATGTGGTGATGGATTTAATGGAGGTGTTTATGGATGAGGATGCTATAGGCGAA
>CALHUZ010000417.1 GCA_938039305.1 uncultured Saprospiraceae bacterium | reverse complement strand
GGAACTCTTAGTAACTCCTTCTTTTAATAATTGGAGATTATTAATCGCCGCTTCTAATTCTTGCTGACGGATGTCAAGGGTAGATTCGAATTGGCTAAGCGTATTTTGTGATTGCAACTTAGCATTATCAAGAGCATTTTTCCTTAGATCCAAATCTAACTTCACTCGATCATATTCCTGAGTTGAAACAATTCCATCATCTAACAATTGTCTCTGACGGTCTTCCTCTTGTATCGCAAGCTCATAGTTTCGCTGCGCTTCTTCGACATCAAGCTTTTTACCGAACACATTTTTTTGTCTTTCTAATTCCCTCTTGGACTCATTCACTCTAATCCTTGCTAATTCTACATTAGATCTTGCGCTATTGACATTGACTTCACTCGGAATCAATTTGATCTTTGCAAGCTTCTGACCTTTCTTTACTTGCTCTCCTGCTTCTACGTAGAGCTGATCTATGACACCTGACACTTGAGGCTTGACATTAACTTCCAGACGCGGCTTGATTGAACCTGTAGCCACTGCCTTGTTCAGTATCGTTTTTACTTCTGCTTTGGTAGATTCATATTGTATCGGGCCTCCATCTCCTTGATTCATGAAGTAGAAAGCCAATCCAGCCGTCATTGCCAGCAGTATCACACCTAATCCTATGAGACATCCTTTATTCATGGTTTATAATTTTGCTTTTCTAAATTCCTTTCGGTTGATGTTATTTTATTCAATTCTCATTCTTTCCTCTAACCTTTTTCTGCTCGCCGCTTTGCGGTTCGTTCATCATAAGCCTCTCAGGATTATGGTTTTAAACAAAGTTTGAAACTGCATTCACTCATCTTTTAGCGCCACTACTGGATTCACTTTTGAAGCTTGAAGTGCAGGGATCAAACCAGCTAATAAGCCAGCTATCACAAGTACAATCGTTGCCGTGATTCCTACAACAGGGTTGACTTGTGGGTTATAAAAATTTTCAGTTTCTATATTATTAGATATCATTAGAAAGCTAAAACCTCCTATGATCAAAGTACCCATGGCCAGCCCTAAGAATCCCGACAAAGCTGTTATAAAAACAGACTCGGTTAAGATCATACTGATGATAGAACCAGGTGTTGCTCCCAGCGCCTTTCTAATACCAATCTCTTTCGTTCGTTCTTTCACAATGATCAACATGATATTACTCACTCCGATGATACCTGCGACTAAGGTTCCAATTCCTACGAACCACAAAAAGCCTTTGATACCAATGAAAAGTCCTTGGACCTGCTGAAATTCTTCTTCAAGATTAAACCCACCTATACCACCACTATCATCCGGATGTATACTTTTGATGTCCTTCAAGACTTGCCTAATCTTAGGCTCCATCTGTGCGACTTGATAACCGGGTTTAGCGGAACAAACCATATAGTCTATGAACTCGCCCGTGCCAAATGTTCTTGACATAGTTGTCAAAGGAATCACCACTGATTCCATATCCGACCTCGTCCATTCTTTGATCTGTGCTGGCTCATATACACCGACAACTTTAAAATCTACTCCTCTTACCGTTAGATGTTCTCCTACAGCCCGCTTATCACCAAATAGCACATCTCTTACTGTCTCACCTATCACACAAACTTTACGCGCATCCGTGACATCGGAGTGATTGATGTAGCGCCCTTTAGTGATATTAAAAGCTTCTATGATGGGCATATCGGTAAGTTCACCTCTGATCGTATATTCTCCTGATGCGATACCATGGACCACAGGGTGCTGCCCGATCTCGTTACGCGGAGCTATGTTATCAAGTTCTATAACTTTCTCTTTTAAAATCTTTAGGTCAGACAACTCAAGAGGAACCATGCGCCCAGCTTTATAACCTTTGTTTGGAAGCGTGGTTCTGGATGACCATACATACATGATGTTCTTTGCACGGGCTCCAAAATCCTTATAGACTCCATTTTCAAGTCCTTTACCCATGCCTAGTAAAAAGACCAACATGAAGATGCCCCAGAACACACCTAAGGCTGTCAAAAATGTCCGCAATTTATTCTTCGATATTGTAGCGAAGATCTCTTGCCATTTGTCTCTGTCAAATAGTCCTCTCATCAATCGCTTTTTATGGCTGTTACTGGATTAATTCTGGAAGCTTGAATCGCTGGAAGTAGTC
Source organism: uncultured Saprospiraceae bacterium (assembly GCA_938039305.1). GTDB lineage: Bacteria > Bacteroidota > Bacteroidia > Chitinophagales > Saprospiraceae > JAJRXG01. Next base: position 484 of record CALHUZ010000417.1, on the reverse strand, counting down.
CAGCTAAAACTCCTGCTAAAACCAAAATCACTGTGGCCGCAAAGACAACTCCAAAATCAACTTCAGGTCTTCTGAAAAACTCAGACTCTACACCTTGCAATAAGGCCAATATGCCAATACCAGAAACAAGACCTATATAGCCTGATATAGCAGTGATAAATATAGACTCTTGAAAAATCATACTTATGATAGATCCTGGAGTTGCTCCAAGTGCTTTTCTAATTCCTATCTCTTTGGTTCGATCTTTTACTATGATGAGCATGATATTGCTAACTCCTATGACACCAGCGATCATCGAAAATATACCAACCATCCAGATGATACTTTTCATGGCAAACATTAAGCTCAGCAAGCTTTGGTATTCGTTTGCCATATTAAATATCCTCAACGCTCTTCGATCATCTGGAGCAATCATTTTTCGAGATTGCAATGCCTCCTTTATTTTTTGCTCTAACAAACCCATCTCTTCAAGAGACAAATCACC
>CALHUZ010000416.1 GCA_938039305.1 uncultured Saprospiraceae bacterium | reverse complement strand
CTATACAATAAGCAAGGCAAAAATGACAAGGCCATTCTCTTTGGAAAGAAGTCCCTCAATGCTGCAAGATCACATGGCATGAATGCAACTAATCAGCTAAAAGCAATAGCAGATGTTTATACTGATGAGGGCAATATGGATTCTGCAAAAGTCTACATGAACTTACTATTCAACGAGTCGGGTGTCAGTTTAGATGAATCAAACAAGAACGAGGATTCAAGAGCCATAGATAACCAATGGACAAGTTTTGCTGCCTATATGAACTATCTCAAAATTGAAGAAAAAATCTATGGCGATCAGCAAAATTTGGTTATTGAAAAAGTAGAAAAAGGGATAGAGCTGATCGACGACCTAAGATCAGATTTCTTTTTTAAGTCATCAGAAAGAGATTTTCAAAGAGTCACTCGAGAATTCTATAATTGGTCTCTTGATAAACTAAGCAAGCAGTATACGATTGATCCAACAACTGAGACACTCGACATGATCTTCCAATGCATGGAAAAAAGTAAGTCCATCACTATCAATAGAAATTTTGTAAGGCGCAACTCTTTATGGGAAGGTTCTATACCAACAACCGTTCTGAATAAAGAAAAGCGAATCTTAGAAGACTACAACATCTACTATGACAAGTATAAAAGAGCCATAGAAGGAGATAGTCTAAAAGATCACTATTCAGACAAAATGTATCAGCTAGAGATGGAGCGGATTGATTTTTTAGAATTGCTTGAAAGTGATTACCCTGTATACTTTCAAAATAGATATGACCAAAGTGTTACCTCGCTTGAAGATGCGACAGCTATGGCCACTGACAAAGACTTAGGCATCATGATGCTCCACTATGGAGATTCATTGGTTCATAGATTTCTAATCACACCAGGTCAAGTGAATTTCATAACGATACATACCAAGGACATAGAACCAGATCTAATCAAGGTCGAGCAAATATTAAGTAACCAAGAAGCCGAAGTCAACGAAGCAGACTTCGATGAAGTAAAGACAACTTTTATAGAAAGCTCAAGATCGGTGTATCTAAGTTTATTTGAAACTGCAGACTTATCTGATCTTCCGTTTGATCTATTCATTATTCCTGATGGCAGGTTTGTGAAGTTGCCATTTGAAGTGTTAATAACTAAGCCACATAAAGCAGAAGACGAATATCGATCTCTATCCTATCTACTGCGAGAGCATGCTATCAGCTACGCAGGTACAGCCACAGAGTTAGCGACATCTTCTATCCGTCGGGATTTCAGAAATAAAGAACTCTATGGAGGTTTTGCACCACAATACATGTTAGACACAACCTTACTGCTTCAAGATTCTCAGGCCATAAAAAGATCAACTGTCTCGCCATTGTTATACAACATGGAAGAAGTTCAAAGATCAGCTGATCTGTTTGGTGGAGATGTATTCTTAGGAGTTGATGCAAGTGAAGATCTCTTCCAAGAAAGGAGCAAAACGTACAGGATACTTCACTTAGCTATGCACACTTCTTTGAATGATCAGTATCCAATGGAATCATATCTCAATTTTTCTAAAAACACTTCTTCATCTTATGAAGGGCTACATGATGGACAATTGCATGTCAATGAAATAGCTAAGATGAATCTCAACAGTGACCTTGTTGTACTGAGTGCATGCGAGACTAACAATGGAAATGACTTTTTAGGAGAGGGAGTATTAGGAATAGCCAGAGCCTTTCAATTGGCTTCTTGCTCGAATATGGTATTAAGTAATTGGTTGGTGGATGATAGAAGTTCAAGCAAGATCATCTTTTCCTTCTTTACCAGTTTATTCAATAGTGATCCACCATCTCATGCACTTAGAACTGCCAAGCTTGATTTCTTAAATCAGAGTGCCGTCACTTACTCTCACCCAAAGTACTGGGCTGCGTTTTCATATTATGGCAACATGGAAGAACTCGACTTTAAAACACAAGACAGCAGCTCTAATCTCAAATTACTATTCTTATTCTCTTCTATCATTTTGCTAATAGCATGTAGATTTATCTTTTTCAGAAAATAGATATCTCAGAGAGAGCGATCTTCGCTTACTCCACAGAAGTTCACGATTCTCCATTGAAAACGTCTCATGAAGATGACTTACACAAGACTGTTTTTATATGAGATATACATACATTCTAATTGCTTTAGCTTTTCTCTCTTCATGTTGTGAACCTCCAGCTATCAATAATCTACTTGTTTGTAACCTAAGGATAGATACACTTCCTGATCCACCCACATGTAGGAATGAAACCAAGATTATAAATTATGATAAAGCATTCACTGTTTCATTCAACGCATACAGCATTAAAGGCGATCGATCTGTAAGATTCACCCTTTATGATAAATCTAATGATAAACTCATCGACGAAGCGATTGGTGTCTTATCAGACTTTGGAAGACCTTATACATCTACTGAGCGATGCGTATTCTTTGTAGCCCATACTTTTGAATTACCAGTTACCGGTAAATGGCCGGATACAATTCTTGTTGTAGTATATGTCGATGGTAAGAA
>CALHUZ010000415.1 GCA_938039305.1 uncultured Saprospiraceae bacterium | reverse complement strand
AAACTTCAAGAAAGGAAGACTCTTTCCTTTCAATATTATAAAGCTCCTTAGACAACGGAGAAAGACAAAGTACGTCAGAATTATAGCTCTCGGTGTGATGCAAGAATATCGCAGAAAGGGTATTGAGGCTATCTTTTTTGCTAAAAATATCTTGCAAGCCAAAAAGTCTAAAGTCGTTGCAGGAGAAGTCTCCTGGGTATTGGAAAATAATAAGTAGATGAATACTTCTGCACAGAAGCTAAACGCTGATCTCTATAAGACATACCGATTGTATAGATACGACTTTACAAATGTCTAAGATCCTCATCACTGGTGCCAGCGGCTTTGTAGGAAGCTGGTTAGTAAAGGAGGCTCTCAACAGAGGTCTTGACACTTTCGCTGGCATTCGATCCACTTCAAGTAAAAAGTTCTTGCAAGATGACCGTATCAAGTTTGTGAATCTTGACTTTACAGATCATGATGCTCTTCGGCAAATGCTAAAAGAGAACTCCTTCGATATGATCATACATAATGCAGGCGTCACAAGAACACATCAAGACAGTATCTACTTCAAGGTTAATAGTGAATACACTATTGATTTTGCAAAAATCGCACTCGACACATTAAGAGATAATTTGAAAAAGTTTCTTTTCATCTCAAGTATCGAAGCATATGGAAGTGCTGATGATACCGCTGAAGGTGTTGTAAGTAATGATATAAAGCCATCTCCTCGCACTACATATGGGCTTAGCAAACTGAGAGCAGAAAAAGGTTTGTTTGACATAGCTGGTCTTCCTTTACTCATTCTGCGACCAACAGCTGTATTTGGTCCAGGTGAAAAAGACTTATTTGAATTTTGGCAAACTGTCAAAAGATTTAGAATTACACCTTCAGTAGGTGATGCAGAGATCAAGTACTCATTTGTTTATGTCAAGGATTTAGTAAGAGTAGTTGTTGATGCAGTCACCTCTGATATCACAGGCAAGTCCTACTTTGTAAGTGATGGAAGAATCCATAAGATGAAAGACTTCTTAGGCCATATAGCGGACTCTCTTAGTCTAAAGACATTCGGCTTCACAATACCATTCTTTGTATTAGATGCGGCTGTAGTGGTCACAGGATTGATAGATAAGGTAACTGGCAAGAAAAGCTTACTCAATCCAGAGCAAATGGCTAAGGCTAAGGCTCGAAACTGGGATTGTGATATCGCAGACCTTGTCAAAGACTTCGACTATCAAGCGGAATTCAGTCTTCAAGATGCGATACATGAAACCACCCAATGGTATAAGTCCAACAATTGGCTTTAGTCATTACCTTAGTGATCATTCGCTAACGCAAATATTCATTCGATTGATTACTTCTTAAAGCATTCTATTTATAATCAACCTATTATAAATAATATAAAAACATAATGTATACATGAGCCTGTCTTCAACTATAGATCTCATCGCTGATAAAGTCAAAGTACACCTCATCAAAGCTGAAGGAGGACACGACTGGTCCCACATACAACGAGTGTGGTATAATGCTAAAGTTATTGGAGCACAGGAAGATGGCGTCGATGAAGAAATCATATCGCTCGCTACCCTACTTCATGATATAGCGGATCCCAAATTTCATAATGGTGATGAGACAATTGGTCCTCGTATCGCACGGGAGTGGCTTGAAGAATGTAAAGTTCCTGAGGTAACGATTGTCCACATCGTGAACATCATCAAGCACATGTCTTTTAAAAATAGCTTAGACGCTGAAGTTTGGACAAGCCCAGAACTGAAAGTCGTTCAGGATGCAGATAGACTGGACGCAATAGGTGCAATTGGAATTGCTAGAGCTTTCAATTATGGAGGACACAAGGACAGAGCGATGTTTGACCCAGAGATAGCACCTGCTCTTCAGATGACAAAAGAAGAATACAAGAAAAGTGCAGCGCCAACCATCAATCACTTCTATGAGAAGTTACTCAAACTGAAGTCAATGATGAATACTAAAACTGGAATCAAGATGGCTGCTGAAAGACATGATTATATGGTCGCATATCTCGAGCAATTTTATAAAGAATGTGGACTGACGCCATCATGGCATCAGGTTTAATTGTAAACTGATGCCCGTTCCAACCAACCTTCTTTTATCAGGACTTGTGATTATTGAAATCTTGTGTCACACATACCTCAAAGACACATTTAGTCTTAAGACAGTTTCAATGATTTATCTATTCGTAGGTTTTTTAATCCCCGTGATAGCATTAACCAATAAGAATAGCAATCCGCAAAGCACAAATGTTAATTCAAAAATCAAAATAGAGGCAATTCTGATCTGCACTTTCTTGCTCATGATGGTTTTACATTATGGCAAGATCATTTTTACTCACACTGCTATCGATTATAAAATGGCAGATATGCTTCCTGTCATCGATGTGATGAGCAACAGGTTTCTTCAAGGTAAAAATGTCTATGATATCATACCTGAGATATGGGGTGGAATGCAACCGATTTATTTACCCGCTATGTGGTTGCCATTTACACTTCATTATATAGGAGATATCGATATGAGGTGGATCTCAACGATAGCCATGACTATTGGGACCTTTCTAATCTATGTTAATCTCGATAAGAATTATGGTAAGCGAGATTTGGTTTTCATTTCCATTCCAGTCTTTTTAATATGGATTCTGATTTTGTCCTATGATAATAGCTTGATCAGTTTCACACAGGAAGGTATTGTCGTAGGTTACTACATGCTCCTCTGTTTCGCTCTTATCAAACGACACTGGGTGCTTGTAGGCTTATCGATTACCTTATGTCTTTTAAGTCGATATGCTTTAGCTCCATGGGCTCTTGTATTCTTATTAAGTCTGATCAGCCTAAAGAATTATGAGGAGGCAAAGAAAATCGTGATTGGCATCATGTTTACTGCGATACCACTTATTTTACTGACAGGGAGTTACAAACACTTTCCAATTATCTTTGGCATGTCAGATCAATATCTAACCTCGTTGCTTCAAAACACTGATAAATATATGCCAGTGATCAACAAAAATCTTGGACTAGCAAAGTATCTCTCCATAGATCAGTTACCCTCTTTGCACAAAGCACTTATGTGGTCGTCTGTCGCAATTCCTATTATAGGATTTTATAGTTATCGCTGGTTCAGACACAAGATCTCTTTTGAATTCTATGCTATTTGTATGCTAAAGATAAGTTTGGTATGTTTTTATAACTTACTTATTATCCCCTACTC
>CALHUZ010000414.1 GCA_938039305.1 uncultured Saprospiraceae bacterium | reverse complement strand
GCTAATGACAATCCAAGATCATCAAGTATCTATATCAACTACTATGACCTTGATCAGAAGTACAACATCTATCTCTACGAAATCACTGGCTTAGAGTGTAGTGATAACACGATACAATACTTCACAGACTCAGATAAGACACCTCAGACTTTCTCAGTAAAGTCTAAATCTGATGGCATCGAGACCATAGCCATGACGGAGATTGAAGATCTTACTGCTTTTCTTAGTTCTGTTAAAAATGCAAGTCATCTTACCCTAAGCATCAAGAATACATGTGGCACTGGAAGGGATATACTTTTCCCAATGGAGAATGCCGCAGAGGCGATAGCATTTATGACTCCTTCGCAAGAGCAAGTTCAAGAGCAAGCGTCAAGTTCAAGTATCAAGTCAGAGCAAAGCAATGCCATGGATAACGGTAAAATGGAGCAGATGGATTCAAGTCCACAAGAAGTTATAGAGCAAGTTCAAGTGCCAAGTTCGACAGAAGTTCAAGAACAAGTATCAAGCTCAAGTATCAAGGGACAGGCAAGTACAGACGCAGAATGGGCAAGACTTACCAAGCGCAATAGAGAATTAGATAAAAAAGATTCTCTCTTAGTTGTTTTTCAAGCGCAGCTGGATGAAAGAGAACTTGCGCTCATAATTAAGGAACAACAAATAGAAGCAAAAGCGAGGCAAGCACAAAGTGCTCCCGCAGTGGTTAGCGCACCTGTGGAAACAACTACTCCCGCACCTACTCCTATCGCATCTACAGTCGTCACGTCTACGAGTTACCCATATCGATATGTGCAATTTGTTGCAACTACAGCAGGAAGATCCTATGACCAATTAAGCTACATCGGCCAGATTATATCCGAACAAATACCTGGTAGAAATATAACTCGATATAAAGTAATGGGACAGTGGTCAGACGCAGATATCGCTCGTGTTAAGAATCAACTTGCTCAGGAAGGATTTCAAGGGGCTTTTGAAAGTAAGTGAATGATCTAACTGATCCTGCAGAATTAGATAAATTCTAAACCATAACAATGGAATCTCGAAATAAATCAAACTCTTTCGTTACGTCTTCTGTTTCTAAACTTTGATGCATATTGATATCATAATACAATCCGCGGTGTTCAATTTTTATTACTTTTAAATGTACTTGTAGAGGGACGGTAAGCTCCTTATGTTCAAACATATATTTAGCATCGTACTCATAGGAGTTACAATTAGACAGATTAGTTTGTCCAAAGTCTTTTATAATTTCAAACTCCTTCAAAAAATGTGAAGTAACTTGTCTTGATTCGGCTATTGCTTCTTCAAAAGTAGAACCTTCAGAATCCATAAGTATTTCCTCTGCTGGAGTTATATTCAAAGTTATTGTAGGGTTTAGTTTCCCATCGTTATCATCATCTTCGTCTAAATATTTTGAAACTATACTTATGGGATCTCCAAGTAATTCAAACACCTGTTCTTTATATTCTTCAAACTCTCCTGAAAGTATGACATTAGTTTTAACCTCGTTGAATTGATTCAATGATAAATAGCCCCAATCACTGGGCTTATGAAACATGATACCAAGTTGTCTATTGACATAGAGGTCCTCATTCGTTATTACAGATTGAAAAGGAGTATACGATACACCAGCCAATGCTGTGGTCATTAATTTAACGAATTTTCTTCTGCCCAAACCCATATGATAAGCTTTTATTCTGGACTTATAATAAGTCCAGAATAGATTAGAATTATATCATTATTGTTTTTAAAAGTAGAAATTATTCATCAAAAAGTCATAGCAAAGCCTTCTAAGCCTTGCAAAAAGTTAATAAGAACTATTGTTCCCTTTATCTAATGATTGAAGCAAAACACAACCTGATCACCACTAGTACCTCCAGTTATGATATATTGCAAGTAGTGACACATTTACTGATGAAGAATTAATTATTGATCGATAGCAACTATATAACACCGCATATTGACTTCTTGTCTTCTATCATCTTTTTTGGAGTGATCCAGGGGGTGATCATCTTGGTGTTGTTCTATATCAAGAAGCCTAAGGGGTATCGCTTTCTGATGTTGTTTTTTGGTGTGATCCTTATACATTCTATCGAGTCATTTTTGTGGTATTCTGGATATCTGATCAAGTTGCCTCATTTGATATCTATTTCGCCGCCTTTGGTCTTTCTTTTTGGACCAGCTCTGTTCTTATATACGCGCTATCTGAAGATTGAGACATGGTCGATAAAATCTGCAGGCCTGCACTTTTTACCTTTTATATGCTATACACTTTATACCGGTTTCTTTTATGCCCAACCAGTATCACGGAAGCTCTACTACTATCTGTTGAACTTTGTACCTGACTTTGATCTTGATCCTCCATGGCAACCTTTTAATGCGGATCCACTTGAGATCCAAGGTCTGTTTTATATTGAGTTGATGGCGCTGTCATTGATACTTTATGGCGTTTGGGGGTTGAGGCCGCTTCTTAAAAATAGGATCAACAATAATGAAAACAGTCATAACGACTTAGGCCGCTATAAATCTTGGTTGATCATCCTGAATATAACCCTTCTGGCCAGTGGGGTCATCATGCTTCTGGCTGAAGGTGGTCGAGTGGAAGATATACGCCTTTACTATCCTATCCTACCCTTGTACATGACAAAAGTATTTACCACAGTGAGTATGTATATCATCGTGACATACTTGCTCTTTAACATGAAGATATTCAAAGGAGAGCATAAGTATCAGAAGTCGTCCTTAGACAAAAACTTAAGAACGGCCAAGCTTGAGAAGATCATAGCTGCTTTTGAAGAAGAGAAACTTCACTTACGTAAAGATCATAGTTTACGCTTGTTATCAGAGCAAACCAAGATGTCAGAAAACCACATCTCTGAAGTGCTCAATACTGAACTAAAACTTTCATTTTACGATATCACCAATAACTATAGAATCAAAGAAGCGCGGAGACTTCTTGAGGATGATAGTGTTGACATGAAGGTGGAACATTTGGCGGAAGCCGCAGGATATAAGTCCAAATCAGCCTTCTACAACGCCTTCAAAAAAGAACTTTCTATGACGCCACTCCAATACAAAAAGTCCAAGCGACCATTATAATCACGGATAATCACTTAAACTTGGTTAAGGAAAGTTCTTTTAAGCTGGGAAGGACACAAAACCCTTGTAAAGACTGAGTTCACGCTAAGAAGTGGCGTAGTTTCGATATGTTAATCAATTAGTCATAAACACAGCTTCATCATGAATAGCACACTTAAAATTATATCGTCAAACCACGCTTCCATGCTCAGATGTGTCATCCTCATCTTGTCCATGACCCATATCTCTTGCAGTACCAATCCCAATCAAGTAAAGGAAGGGAAAAGGATATATAATCTGGGCGATACGAGAGAAGATGACAAGTTTAAGTCCTTTGATACTGCTCTCTTGAATGAGATGAAAAACAGCCATATCCCAGGTATGTCGCTCGTCATTGTGCAGGATGGACAGACGATCTATAAAAAGGGTTATGGCGTGGCAAATGTTGAGACCAATGTACCTGTAGATCCAGATAAAACAATATTTAGGATCGGTTCTATATCCAAGGCACTGACGCTGCTCACGCTATCTAAGCTGGTCTATCAAGGAAAGGTTAGGTTGGATGATGATGTAGTTGATTACTTTGATGGGATAGAAAACGATCAAGGTTTTACTGATCCAGTTAGGATAAAGCATTTGCTGACGCATACATCAGGATTTGATCAAGTCGGATTGGGCAGGCACGTTTATAATTATGACCAGTCACTTGATGATCGCAAAGCACAAAGACCAAGCATATCGGCATTCTTAAAAAACAAGAACCTGCGACGTGTCACTCAAGCTGGAGAATACTACCGATACGATACTTACGGATCGACACTGGCCGGAGTCATTTTAGAAAAGGTAACGGGCTTAACTTATAAGCAAGCGATGAAGCAAGAGTTGTTTGATCCCATCGGCATGGGCCTATCATCCGTAGAAGTTGAGGATCAACATATGGATCAACTGGCTGTGGGTCATGGCTACAATGATGACGCTTACGAAGTGATGCCTTATGAGATCTACAATACACCACCAGCCTCATCCATCGATGCGACTCCGGCAGATATGGGAAGGTTGCTGGAAGTGCTCACTGGTGGTGGCGCTAATAAACATGGGAGCATATTTACTCCTTCGGTGATGAAGAATATAATGGAAGTACAGTATCAGCCTCATCCAGAGTTCGTCGGCATCTCTCACGGACTGCAAGAGTCTAATTATGTGGGCAACCTCCCAGATGCTTATAAGATCAGAACTCTAGGTCATGGCGGTGATATGCTTGGCATCTCTTGCTTAATGACGACTATCCCATCTAAGGGAGTTGGCATATTTATCTCTTCTAATCGCAATCATGAAGCAGGAGGAGAAAGAGTTAATCTTTGGAGATTGATCATGCCTCTTGTCATGGATCACTTTGATATCCCTAAAACTTCAGAACCATTTCGGATTCCAGAGCAGCCCGTCAAGGTCGACCTCAAAGAATACGTCGGCAACTACTACTTCGGCGTCTTCTGTCACTCTTGCACAGAAGAAGAATATGCGCAGTATGCTTGGAGAAGATCATCCCGACCTATTGAAATTAGAAAAGATAAGAACGAGTTGCTTCTTGGTGACGACAGGTATCTGTCACGAGGAGAAGATGTCTTTGTAAGAGCAGATGGATATGAACAAATATTTTTCGGAAGAGACGAAAACAAAAAGATCTCTTTTATGGTGTTCTCTGATCAGTTGAATTCTTATGAGCGTATAGATGATTGATATCTGATTATCTTGTTGCCTATCTTGCAACAAGGCTTTATGAGATTCACTTTTTTATTTACTCTTTCTATCCTACTATATCAGCAAGTTGATGCTCAATGCATAAAAGAAGTCGGGACGATTTACACGACTAACGATGTAGTGATTGATTTTGATAAAATAGCGGAAATAGCGGCTCCCATGCTTTGGTTTTCGCCCGATGAGCCAAGATTGTATGATGAATTCGGGAAAATTCAAATGCCCAATGCTCTACCATTTGGGCCTAGTACAGAGCAACCTGTAGTTTATTATAAGGTTCTTAAGATATACTCAGAGGAAAAAGAGTTAGGAACCAAAAGTGGAGCGACTACCTTAACGAGAAGTAAGTCAATAGCTCTTTCCCATATCTCAGCATTAGAAATCGAATATTACTTTTACTATGAAGAAGAAACTGGAATAGGTGGACATCCTCATGATCTTGAATCTACCCAGGTACAGATCCAAGTCGTTAAGCAAACTAATTGTCCTGATTATCAATACGCACTGGTAGCAAGAAGGGTCATCGCAAGAGCGCACGGTCTTTACTGGTTCGAGAACGCTCTCAATGTAGATGAACAGACTTCTTTTCCAATTTCGATTTTAGTGGAAGAAGGTAAGCATGCTAGTTGTACAGACAAAAATGCTGATGGAACATATACTCCTGGTTTTGATGTAAATGAAAAAGTAAATGACGCATGGGGAGTAAGGGACATTATCAGTACTGGTAATTTATTTTCTGGAGGATTCCAAGGATGGATGGCCAAGAATCGGAGTCCAAAATCTCTTCTTCTTCCACCCAATGCTTTAGAATCTGAATCTTATAAAAAAGTCAAAGAAAGATATCCTGGAATAGAGATAGACAATGAGTATGTGATATTGCCTTTCCCTAAACTCCCTGCAGATTTTAAAGACAAAGAATTAAAAAAGATAGTCCAGAGCAAGAAGTCAGTCGACTGGCCAGTTATAGCCACATCAGTTGAAGCAAATAGAAGTATAGTAAGGCTTTCGAAAGAAAACAAACTCAGAAATAAAATAGGAATCTCCTATCGATTTGACGAAGACAATAGCCTTAGTTTTTCTCTACCTCTTCTTTTAGTAAAGCACGTTGAAGCCCCCATAACAGGAGGCTGGTTTTACCACAAAATCTATCTCAACAACAATAATAATAAACCTAACGAAGTCTCAAGATCATTTGGACATCAGATACAACATACTAACTCAGCATCAAGATGGGTGGATAGTTATGTAGGTTTTGGATATGAGTTCGTAGACATAAATGATGGATTAGATATCGTTGATCATCAAGCCTTTTTTGTTACTGAGATCGGTATGAAAGTTCGTCTTAATATCACAAAAACTCCTCTTAAAGTTTTAAGATTTCTTGGGACTGATTACTGGGGTGTCAGATTTGGTTGGAAAAATCTAGGGTTCAATCCTTTCCTCTACAGCGGTTTTGTGCTTGAGATAGGTGCTGGTGCTTTTT
>CALHUZ010000413.1 GCA_938039305.1 uncultured Saprospiraceae bacterium | reverse complement strand
GCCATAAAAGGTACAACCTTCTCTGTCACAGAAGCGATACGCTTGATTCCCCCTATGATGATGACACCTACAAGGACTGCTAAGATCAAACCCATGATCGTTCTTGCACTTCCACCACTCATGCCAAATGAATCAACCAGTTGAACTACGGCTTGATTAGATTGGGCTGCGTTACCACCACCAAATGATGCTCCAATACACAAGAAGGCAAAGACGCCTGCCAAAACCTTACCGAGATTGGCATATCCCATCTCCTTTAGTCCTTTGGTCATGTAGTACATCGGACCACCATATACGGTGCCATCTGGTCCTACATCTCTATATTTGACACCAAGTGTACATTCTACAAATTTTGTGGACATACCAATCAATCCACAAAGGATCATCCAAAAGGTGGCCCCTGGGCCTCCTAAGGCAATTGCTAATGCTACACCTGCAATGTTACCATTCCCCACTGTTCCTGATACTGCTGTTGCCAGCGCTTGGAAGTGACTTACTTCACCATCTTCACCTTCATCTCTGATGGTTCTTGCGATATCTCCATCGTTGATATTGACAGCGGCTTTTTCTGGTGTGCTGTGTCCTTCGACATCGTCATACTTGCCTCTTACAACATTTATAGCAAGACCAAACTTTCTAATATTCACAAATCCGAAATAGAAAGTAAAGAAGGTCGCTCCCACTACCAATAATATTATGATTGTCGGTATGCCTTCGTCATATATTAACCTAGATCCGGGAAATATATGTAAGACTATGTCTTGCATCGCCTGAGATATAGGTGTGAACCACTCATTAATACGCTCATCTAACCCCATTTCAGCTTGAGCTGCATCTTGTCCAAAGGACAAAATCGGAATTAAAATACTAAGGAAAACAAGAGAAACTTTCTGGGATAGATTTGTCCAGCTCATACGTGATTTTAAGTTTAGAAGGGCAGTAAGATATCTAACTCAAGCCATATGGACAAATACAACTAAGACCAAGATCAGAAACATAAGAAAGTCTTAACTTTCAATAACATGACACTATCCTCAATCTAACTTCATATTAAAGAAAATAATAATATGTGTAATTTGCTAGGCTATCTCCCCGCCACAGCTACTTCCAGCGCCTGCAGTACATCCATAGCAGTGCTGATTAAGTGCTATATCTCTATCGATTAACACATCCATATCAAAGTCATCAATATGCTGGATTGGATTAGCAACCTTGAGGTCAAGCATCTGGTTAAAGTCACAATCATAGATGTATCCGTCCCAACTAACGGATATAGTATTGCGGCACATGAGACCATCAATCGTACTTGGATTGAATGCCTCTACGAGTTCCGTCATATAGGATTCATAGTTGCCGCTCTCTATCAAGTAATCTAAAAATCTACTGACAGGCAAGTTGGTGATCGCATACAGAGCATTGAAGACGATATCGTACTTCCTTTTTAGTTGTCTTTTGAATTCTGCCTCAAGGCTCATCTGATCTCCTGGAAGAAAAGCTCCAGATGGATTGAACACAAGGTCTAATATCAATCCTGACCCTTCAACTCCATAACCTACAGCGTTAAGCTTCTTTAGTGCTGCGATGCTATCTTCAAATACTCCATCGCCTCGCTGACTATCTGTACGAGACTTACTAAAGTAGGGCAGAGAGGAGATCACTTGCACTTTGTGCTTGGCAAAGAACTCAGGCAAGTCTGCATACTTCTTATGTGCCATTAGTATCGTGAGGTTACATCTATTCATGACATGTACACCTGCATCTGCACATGAAGCAACGAACCATCTAAAGTGAGCATTCATCTCGGGTGCTCCTCCGGTTATATCTACTTGAGGGATCTTATTCTTTATGATGATGTCAAGGCACTTCTCTAATGTCTCACGTGACATATTCTCCTCTTTCCTGTCTGGCCCTGCATCTACATGACAGTGGGCGCAAGTTTGATTGCACAGTTTGCCAATGTTGATTTGGAAGATCTCTGTCTTGGTAGGTCTAAGTGCGGTGCCGTGGTACAGATTTACTTTATCCTTAAAAGATGAAAAGCTCGCTCCTTGTAACTCACGGTCATTAAGCACTTTCAGTTGATAAAATCCTTCTGAAAGATTGTTTTGTCTTCTCTTAAGAGTTGTCCCTTTTTGCTTTATGCTCATTTATATATTTGACCGGAGTTGGATGTACCGGAGTTGTTCTTACTGTGCTTTTATTTGTCAGAATTAACAATATTTACTTCAAGTGAAAGAAGCAGATACTACATAGTTTTCTTTTTCACGTGATTCATCATCTGAACACTATTAACGAGGAGTGCTCCACTTTTAATAGCGGCAGCCACATGAACAGCTTCCATCATCTGTTCTTCATCTGCACCTTTCTGCAGACATGTACTGGAGTATGCATCGATACAATATGGACACTGAACAGTATGAGCCACAGCGAGTGCTATAAGCGACTTTTCACGCTCGGTGAGTGCGCCCTCCTTGAAGACAGATCCATAGTAGTCAAAGAACTTGGTCCCCATTTCCTCTTGCCATTCGGTGATCTCCGAGAATTTCTTGAGGTCTTCTGGCTTATAATAGCTATCGCTCATATTATAATAAATTTATATATGTAAATAAGATTGTTGATGTATCTTGTATGCTCAACTAAAGTCCCCTACGACCATATGGTTCGGCAATATATCTTCTTATTTTGGATCATCTTAAGTTTCATCTCTTGTAATGAACGGCCTAATGTCACAAAGGATGGATATAGTCGCTTAAAAATAACTAATAGTAGTGGCGACGACTTTTCGTATCGCTCTGGAGATAGCTTGTCCTATTTTGCTCCATACCCTTTTAATATAGGAGTACATTTGAAAGAGTCAGGGCAAGAGATAGAGATGATGTTGATCTCTAAGAGGGTGGACAAAGGAAAAGAGGTGGAAGTACTGCCGATAGCTGAGCTTTCATATAAGTCAGCAAAAGGAGTAAATCAGAAAGTCGTGATAGCAATCCCAATCGATAAAGACTTAAAGATCATGGATAGTGAGGCATTCTATGAGTTCACGGTAGAACAATTTTCTCTAAAACAAATAGTTGAATATTGGTACTCTAACAGATACGGCTTGCAAGGCACCTCAATCGAGGGTTGGTCCCCAGCAAGTATAGAAGATCTTTAATATTGAGTAATCCATGGAAGTAGAGACTTTGTCAAAGCGTAAATCTATCTGGTGTAGTCGGTCAGCCGAGCTGCCTGTAGATGCGTTTCACTTACAGAAGTGGGGGCTTGATGTACGTATCTCGAGCAACATATCTGCTATCGAGCCGGTTTGGGATAAGCTCATGCCTAAGGATGAGTCATTCGCTCAAGGCAAATATCTCAAAACTCTTGAAGTAACTAATCCTGACAACCTTCAGAATTTATATGTCCTCTTGAGTAGGGCAGGACAATCTATCGGTGCCGTACTTATACAAAGCTTAGTGTTGAGACCTGCAGATAGTTTTGATTATGAGAATTACACCACTGATCGTTCTTTCTTCTCAAGGTTAGGGCAAAAAGTAAGACAATGGGTTATGTCATTGATTACGTTTCGGATGATAACGATTGGCAATCTTTACCTCACTGGCCAATACGGCATCCACTTCGAGGAAGGACACTACGATAAAGAGACACAGTTTGACATTATGTCGGATTTGACGAAAGTGTTAAAGAAAGAGTTGAGCAAAACACCTTATAGGTTCAGCGGCGTACTCTACAAAGACTTCTTCATGGAGCAGGCGCTTAGCAAACCAGAGCGCCTTGGACTCTTATCATTTGATATAGATCCTAATATGATCTTGAAGATGCGTTCTTCATGGTTGTCATTTGATGATTACTTGCTGGATATGAAGAGTAAGTATAGAGTGAGGCTTAAGAATGCATTGAAGAAGTTCTCAGGTGTAGAAAGAAAAGTCCTGTCTCTTGATGATGTGATTTTGCACAATGATAAGATGTATGGCCTATACGAAAGTATACTTGAAGGTTCTGGATTTGTACTTGCGCGCGGAAAGCAAAATTATTTCACAGAATTAAAGAGACAGCTGGCAGAAGATCTGCAAATCGTAGGTTACTTCAAAGATGACAAGTTGGTTGGATTCTATACTTGGGTGATGGAAGGCAAGAAGATGGATTCTCACTTTATAGGATTTGAAAAAGGACTCAATAATAAACATCAGATCTACCTGAATATCCTTCTTGACTTAGTCAGAGATGCAATTGGCCAAAAAGCAGAGAGCCTTTATTACTTCCGCACAGCACTTGAGATTAAAAGTTCTGTAGGTTCAGAACCTTTCGATATGACTTGCTACTTCAAGCATACTAATGGTATTATCAATAAGGTCTTGCCTTATGCTTTTAAGCACTTTGTTCCTGTTCAGAATTGGCAGCAGCGACATCCATTTAAGTGACTTGACAGCGGGTTTTACACCCGTTGCTTACAAAGTATTGTTGTTGCAAAACCATGCGGTGAAAAACCACCTGTTTATCAATGCATGCGGTCAAAACCGTTTGTCAAAATCAGTACATGCGGTATTACCCTTTAAGCGTATATAAGGCGAGCATATCAGGATTTACAAATATTTGTTGCGGTATAGTATAGACATCTTCAAGATGCGCTATCTCATCACTCGTAAAGTAAGGTACAAGCCCAGCAGATATATCCTCCACTTCATAACTATCAATATTGAGTAAGAGAAGTGCGGAAAGACTCACAAGTAAGATGGTAGATGCCGCTACCATCCAAGGTCGCCATTTTCTCTTGACAGGTTCGGCTGGTTGATCTAACCTGCGCTCCAGTCGCTGCCAGAGCTCAGGTCTGAGTTCAAGATTCTTTTGGTGCTCGCCTTTGCGAAATATGTCGTCTATGTGTTTCATTATTTATATTGTAGCATCAGGCGCTTATCCTGATATCATATTTTTTTTTAACCATGGTCTGGAGTTTCCTCCTGGCCAAGATGAGTTGGGACTTGGATGTGTTGATACTTATGCCAAGTTGCTCTGCTATCTCTCGATGCTTGAATCCTTCTATGACATAGAGGTTGAAGACAGTGCGATAACCATCGGGCAAATCATCAAGTAGGGCAAGTAGCTCTTCATATTCTAAACGATGGTCCCATTCTACTTTTGGATCGACTACGATATCGTCTATTGATACTGTTAAGTACTTAGACTTATTCTTGCGTAACTCCATCAGGCATTCATTGATGACGATGCGCTTCATCCATCCTTCGAAGCTTCCTTTGTTGTTAAACGAGTCTATTTTAGATAGAATCCTATGGAATCCGTGAATCATCACATCTTCGGCCAATTCATTTTTCCTTAGATACCTCCTGCAGATAGATAGCATGAGCGGCGCATATGCTTGAAAAAGAACGTTCTGTGCTTTTCGATCTTGCTTCTTGCAAGCTGCTATGATATGTGCCTCGGACATCTTCATTACTAAGATAGATGATTATCATAATCATTGTGGTGTGTGGTATGTAACATGAGGTGATGAAACGATAGAAGTTACGAGCTCAGACTGACCCATAAGGCACTAAATTTTGTCTACTTTTGCATCAGAAAAAGGTGTTTTATGCAAGTCGTCAAAGGTGAATATCAGTATACAGGAGGTGTTTCAGCATTAGATCTGGTTGAGAAGTATGGTTGTCCATTGTACGTCTATGATTTTGCTATCGTAGAAAGACAGTATAATCGACTCAAGTCGGCTTTCAGTGGTCTGTCCATAAAGCTCAATTATGCTTGTAAGGCGATGACTAATATCACCATGCTTAAGCTCATGAGAGGACTTGGGGCGGGATTGGATGCTGTTTCGATTCAAGAGGTGAAATTGGGTCTTCATGCAGGTTTTTTACCTGAGGAGATTCTATATACACCTAACTGTGTTTCAATAGAGGAAATGGAACAAGCAGTCGGCCTCGGAGTCAAGGTCAATGTTGACAATATATCTATGCTCGAGCAATTCGGTCAGCGGTTTCCCAATTATCCACTGTGCTTAAGAATCAATCCGCACATCATGGCAGGAGGGAATTCTAAAATTTCAACTGGGCATATTGATTCTAAGTTTGGTATCTCATTTCATCAGTTGCCACTCGTGCAACGGATTATCAAGGCTACCGGCATTATTGTAGAAGGGCTTCATATGCATACTGGATCTGAAATCCTTGACTCAGAAGTTTTTCTTACGGGTGCTGAGATCTTGCTTAATGTGGCAGATTCATTTCCTGATCTCACTTATGTAGATTTTGGAAGTGGCTTCAAGGTGCCTTATAAGGAGAATGATATAGAGACAGATATTGAGGATCTTGGGATTCAAATCACCAAAAGATTTAAAGCCTTTTGTAAGAGCTATGGTCGTGAACTAACATTGAAGTTTGAGCCGGGTAAATATCTGGTAAGTGAAGCGGGCCATTTTTTAGCGAAAGTGAATGTGGTAAAGCAAACAACTTCGACAGTATTTGCAGGATTAGATTCTGGATTAAATCACTTGATAAGACCGATGTTTTATGATTCTTATCATAAGATCGTCAATGTCTCAAGGCCAGAAGGGAAGAGTCGAATATATACAGTCGTAGGATACATATGTGAGACAGATACATTCGGTATCAATCGTAAAATC
>CALHUZ010000412.1 GCA_938039305.1 uncultured Saprospiraceae bacterium | reverse complement strand
AAGTGCTCTATGACATGAATAAAGATGCTCAACACCGTTTCGTCAAAGCCTTGAACAGATCTTGCCAGAGATAACTCTTGATCTTTTGTCACTGTAGACAAGGCATCATCTGTGACAGATCTAAGTGCATGAAGTTTGCCTATAAGGATCTCTTTCGCATATTGTTCTGATGGATCAAATTCAAGATCTCGCTCTCTTCTGTCGGGTTGAAGCCCTACTCCTGAACCTATCCACTGAGTGACATTACCACACAAGTGAAGGATTAAATGCCCAATAGAATTAGCATGCTTGTTTGGGCGATACCAGACTTCTTCTTCGGATAAAAGCCCAAGAACTTTCTCTATTCTAACCACGCTCTCTTCATAAACGCGCAAATTGAATTGATGCTTAACTATTTCTAATACTGTCATATCACGCGTATTGTAGATCAAGTGTGGCCTCTCTTAAAAAAGGGAGTAACTCATGTCGAGAAAGGTGGCTCATATCGTCTGGAGAAATAACATCTCCTATCACAAAGTCAATTGACTTTCCACGCTTTCGATCAAGCTGTTTTAATAAAAGCGCTAAACGAATATTAGGATGGATATGACTTGCTACTTGAAAGGCTGTGCTGTTCTGACCATGAAAGTAAATAGGTAAAACGTGGGCTTTTGTTCTAAGAACCAGCTTGTTCAAGAATTTTTTCCACTCAAAATCAACCGCCGTTCTACTCAAAAGCTTAGGCGTCGTGGAAACACCTCCAGAAGGAAATATGCCTATGGCTCCTCCTTCAGAAAGTAGAGATAAAGCACTTTTTCGTGTATAGATATTAGTCTGAATCGCCTCTTTTGTTTCCCTAAAATCAATGGGTAAAAAGTACTTACCCAAGACCTCCTCCCGACATAAGACTTCATTGACAATCAACTGAAAATCATTCCTAACTTGCGAGAGCAGAAAGCCCAAGGCCATTCCGTCTGCTACCCCATACGGGTGATTGGCAATAACGACAAGAGGACCATCAGATGGAATATTTTTAAGCTTATCAACATTGAAATTGAGATTTATCCCAAGTAGTGGAAAAACATGTTCCCAAATAGATGCATCTGCAATATTAAGGGCTTTTAATCGCTCATATGCCTTTTCCAGCTTACTTCTTCCTGTAGAGAGCTCAATCGAATTGATGAATAATCGTTTTAAAAGAGGGTCTTCTGGTGAAGCATAAGAGATCAGCCGTTGTTCTTTACCCATTATCTCTTTGATCAACGACTTCATGACTTAGGGCCTTTGATGGTTGAAGCTATATGCGGCAGCTCAGCTTTGACTGAAAAGGACTTTCTGTGAAACTCTGATGGCCCCTGATGATGAAGGGCTATTCTATGAGACAGTGTTCCATACCCTTTATTATTTTGCCAACCATAGTGCGGATACATTTCACTCAACTTTCTCATATGGTCGTCGCGATAAGTCTTTGCAAGTATACTTGCTGCGGCTATACTCGAAAACTTATTATCACCCTTTATGATGCACTGATGCGGGATACCCAAAAATGGGCTAAATCGATTACCATCTATCAAGAGAAGTTCAGGCTTGATCTCTAAGTCTTCTATAGCAAGATGCATCGCTTTAAAAGAAGCATTGAGGATATTGATCTCATCAATCTCTTTTTCACTAACTGATCTTACGCTGTAAGCGACCGCTTTCTTTTCTATGTACTCTCTTAATATGTATCGATCTTTCTCTGAGACAAGTTTACTATCTCTAAGCTTTGGGTGTCTAAAGCCTTTCGGTAGGATCACAGCCGCTGCAAATACGGGTCCTGCCAAACAGC
The DNA here is from genome assembly GCA_938039305.1 of uncultured Saprospiraceae bacterium. Lineage (GTDB taxonomy): Bacteria > Bacteroidota > Bacteroidia > Chitinophagales > Saprospiraceae > JAJRXG01. The sequence continues at coordinate 9,228 of CALHUZ010000412.1, read as the reverse complement.
CTCTACCTGCTTCATCACAACCTGCCTCGATGTACTTTTTAGAATATGACAAGACCATGTGATAAAGATATTTAATTCATCAATATCATCTTACTTGTCTCCGTAAAAGCACCATACTTAACAATGTAGTAATAGACGCCAGGACCACCAAGATCATCCTTTTCAATCTTGATTGAGTGTTTACCTCTTTGCAGTTTCAATGTCTTTTGCAGAAACACTTTTCCTTGAGTATCATATACAGAGAGCTCCACATCTCCTGTCTCTGGTATGTCCATGAGTATGTCAGTGCTCAAGGCAAATGGATTTGGAGCATTTTGACGAATCTCGAATGTACCTGTTGGCACCGAGGTGTATATAAGTGATATGTTTTTTGAATCCAGTCCACCAGTATAAATTTCTGGAAACAAAGGCCCATCTGACATCGCAAGATGGTCTTTTAATCTACCATCAACCTTCGCCTTAATGGTCAGAGTAAAAAGTGGATCCTTAGCACCTATCAGCTTGGGCTGAGCACTGCTGGCACTAATGAAAATCTCTCCCAGACCTCCTTCGTTATACGCTAATTCAAGACCTTCTATACTTGACGATATATCAACTACTGTTGTTTGTGTAGGGTCGTATGAGAGAGTCATTTGATATCCGTGAAGATCAATATTTGCCTGCGTTTTAAATTCAACTGTTTGTTCTTCTCCAGCTCTAAAGAATATGTCGTCCGTAGTAAGCTTGTGTATACTTCTTCCTTCAGCTACTTGCTTTTCTAATTTTACAGATCCATTAAAGTCCCCGACTTTCATCGCTACTAGATCAACCGAAGCTTGCTGGTAAGCGAAGTATATCTTTTTATCTAAATCATCATTCAGGGGATATCTAGCATCCTCAAACTTATAATCAGAATTAATAAACCTCCAAGAATCATGAGTATCAAAAGACGAAGACAATCTTAAGACTGCTCTTCTAAGATCTAAGATATCTGAAGCCGTTACTCTTTTGTCTCTGTTGATGTCTGCTGATATTATTTTATAAGGAGTATCAAACTTGTTGAGGCCCATAATGTGTCGCTGTAACAAAACAAGATCAAAGGTGTTAAGGCCATCTAATGGATCCGCCTGTAGATCTGGCGTTAAATAGTAAGAGCTGCCATTTTCTATATGGCCTATATCATAACTACCAGAGTTATCGGAAGTATCCGTACCCATATACAAGTCAGTAAAGGACTGATTCAACTGGACAGTCACTTTAGGTACCAATCTACCATCTTCTGTATAAATCAATCCCTTAACAGCTCCTGCTACGCTTCCTTCTTCAACACTCTCTGAACAACTATTAAAGTTATCTTCTACATCTACCTTTACAACTACATGATCATAAACAGAAGAACCATCTCGCAAGGTTCTTGACGCATAGGCCTTCACGAGATTCACACCTTGTTCATCACAAGTGAAAATCAAACTTGATCGAGCATCTTCAAAAGATTCTGATTCTTTCGAAATCCATATTTCAATATCATCGTAACAAGGATGTTCTGTTTTTAAAATTAAATCTGAAGCCCAAACCTCTACTCTATTTGAAGAAGAGAGAGAAGTTGATATTCCATAAGCAATTGGTGTTGGTGCTTTAGCATTGTCTACTGTGAGATATTCTATGCATTCAGATTGGTTTCCACATTGATCCTGAACAGTCCATATGACCTTATGTCGTCCAACAGGTACCATATCTTTATAGTAAACTCCGGATGAATCTAATTTAGGGTTTGATCGCACATTTATCAAGCCATCATTATTGAAATCAATATCAATATTCCAAGAAAGGTTTTCTTCTGATGTGCATTGATCAAAAGCTCTTTTATACAATTCAATGGGTATATCACCACAATCGGTTACTATGCCACTTGTATAAATTTCATTGTCAACTGAACACTCTGTAATCTGAGGAGCTTCTCCATCGGATATTTTTATCGTTTGACTCCTTGTTATGCTTTTTTCAACGGCCGCATCATCACACCAATCAATAAGAGTCCATGTTCTAACTATTTTACTACACGTTCCTGATTGATCATCCGTGAAATCAAAATATGTGTCTTCGTGTGATACACCATAAAGAGCACAAGCTTCCCCATCAATTGTCGGACGACCTAATGCTTCTATTGATATAGAGCTTCCTTCATTGGAACACTGCTCAATTATAACCTCTTCTTCTGGCCAATTGATAAGCGATGTATCAAGTGCACCGGCTGATCTTATTTCTATTTTCTGGGTGCACCTTCTTGATGGGTTACCACTTTCATCTACTGCTACAAAGGATCGATAGATATAACCTATACCACAATTGTTAAGACTCTCTTGTGTTGTTACCGTTATTTGAACGTCGGCATCACAGTTGTCAGTAAAGACTCCATCTTTCAACAATCCAATGGAAGAAATCACCAACGAGTCATCCAAAGGAAGTGTATCTCGATTACTTTCACTTTTGATTCTTCCAAAAAGATGACCGTAAGGGTCTTCTGGATCTGTTGATACAGTCAATGGGAGGTTACAACTTATTACTATATCAGGAGGACAAGAGATAGTCGGTGCTATCTTATCTTGAACCGAAACAATACCAGTACAATAATTAACATTGCCAACATGATCAATTGTCTTCAACAACAGTGTTATAGTATCTCCAACCTCTTCACAACAGAACTGGACCTTGTCTCCAAATATGGTATCTTGTTTTGTACAGGTGACCTCCAGCTTTCTAACCTGAACGGAAACTAGATCACAGTTGTCGTATGAACCTGTATTCAGTGATTCAACCGAAAATGTTGCTCGTTCTCCAGCTATCGCAAAGGTGGTATATTCTAAACAAACAGCTACAGGCCTGATGTTATCTTTCACTGATACGACGATTGTATCACGACCTTGGTTCCTGCACAAGTCTTCAACACTAATTACGATATGGTTTATTCCAAAAGGAAGAGAAATAGAATCTTTAGACGTATAATTTTTCCCGCCGTAAAACATAGATATCCTGATATCTAATGAATCTTGACAATTGTCTTCAACAACATAGTCTACATCTGAAAGAGAAAAAGTACCAAAGCAATCATGAATGTTTGTAAAGATGGCTATTGTGTCTTCTTTTGTATTTATTTCAGGAGCAATTTTATCTACAACTTTTATATTCTGTGTATGTCTTATTTCTCTTGACCCATATCCACATAATTGCTCAGTTATTACCCAGTTTCTTTTTATAATTTTTGTGCATCCAGAATTATAATAGGGCTCATCTATATATGAAGCAGATATACCACACGCATTCTCTTCAACACTAATTATAATTGAATCAATCATAGGTTGTCCATAACTAGTAGTAGAAAATGAATTCTCGTTATAATCTTCACATGCAATTGTAGTGTCTATTGGGAAACTAACTCTACTCTCAATCAAGAGGTTATCAACATTGGCATAAGAGATGTTAATTACTTGAACACATGGTAGAGATTCATTTCCAGAAGCGTCTACTGCTATATATTCTCTCTTTAGAATTCCCTGTAGATTAGGATCGTTACAAATTGAAACATAATCAAGATCTTTTATTTTCCATGTAACATCTCCACATTCACCAGCAACATCTGGTCGATATTGATTCAGATCTACAAGACAACTTAGTGTAATTGTATCTATACAACTTATAATAGGGCTAAGGTTGTCAATAAGGTTTATTTGATTTTCACAACAAATGCCTAAATCCGTTTCACACAATGTATACTTAATCTCTTGTCCTAAATATTGTCCAAGTTCAAATGTCTCTCCTCTTAAGGTGTCATAACCTACTATGACTTCCATTTCAAGATTTGGAGCACAGATTAAAAGCTCACTACCGACTACTGCTTCTTTAGTCAAAGTAGCTATGCACAGAGCATCTATCTCAACTTCTATAGGAAGACATTTTAAGGAAGTACTATCTACTGGTGTTACGATAAAACGAAATGAACACTGAGAAGTATTAGAGCTTTCATCCGTAGCCTCATACATTATGTCATAAGTTCCAACTCCCACAGCCGATCCAAACTCAGGGCCTCCCATTTGCGTAATCATAATGTCATTACAATTATCAAATGCTTGTGGTACTTCCCATATTGCCGCTGTTGCACAAGATGAAAAATCTGTCAACTGTATTTCCTGTTGTCCAGGGCAAATAAAGACTGGAGCAGACACATCTGCGGCTTGGATATTGATAGTATCTCTAACTTCATTACCACATAAATCAGAGATCTGATATATTACATGAGATTCTCCTGTTTCAAAATTATAATCTTCAGGTCCAGAGTATTCATATTCAGATAAGACATTCCATTCATCATCTGTCACTGTAACTATGACACTTTTATCATCATGTCGGTCTAAGTCAATTGGAATTTCAATTGCTGCAGTTTGACTGCATTCTATTGAAACTTCAATCTTCATATCTTCATCTTCCGATATTAAAAAACCAGTCAGTGTATCTGGTAGAATATTAAAGGTTCGGCTTACAGAGCTAGATAAACCACAAGTGTCTACTGCCGTCCATGTATATGTTAATTGATTGGGTTCACAAGGATCACTTGCCAAAGTGTCAATACTTATTTCAACCTGTATTCCCATCGTGTCACCATCGATACTTGTTGCAACGACATTCTCCGGTTCAGGTAATGTTTCACTTCTATAAAAATCCTTTATCTGCTCAGGTAAAAGTTGAAACACAGGAGGAGCTCCATTTGGTTCAACATAAAAAGTTGTAGTGACCTCCGTTTCGTCACTACACACATCTGAAGCGCGCCAACGATATGTCACATCATATCCATAACAATCATCTTCTTCATATGAATCAATAGAGGAACTAACCGTTATGCCATCGGTCGTTCCATCAGGATTAACCGCAATTAGATCGACTAGAATTGGAAAAGACTCGCCTACGTGTATGGTATCGATATCTGCAGGAAGTGAAGCGAATATTGGACCGCCATCGTTAGGCAGAACTCTAAATGACCTTGTGACTTCTGATGTTAAACCACAGGTATCTGTGGCAACCCATCTGTATGTCATCTCATATCCAGCACAAGGTGTTTCATCATAAGAGTCAATCGATTTTGTGGTAGATATAAAAAACAACTCTCCGTCAGAGATAGTATCAACGGCCAATAAGTCTTCAATAGGAGGAAGCTCTTCTCCCTCTCTAACATCTTCGATATCTGATGGAGGAAAAATAAAAGGCGGGACATCTGCTGCCAAAAGAACAGAAACATCACATGTAGCCACAATTTCACCCTCTTCTGTAGCGACTTTTATTTCAACAAATAGATCCTCTGTTACCAATGTGCCAGGAGCAGGAGTCTGCATTAGTGTATACTGATCTGTCACATCAATACCAGGCGTAAAGCATGTATCCTCTAAAGAAACCCCGAGTCTAAAGTCTGGTAGTATATAAGAGCAATCAAGGTTCTTCCGTAGTTTGAATTCTACTGGGCAGGACATTTTGGGGATACAACTGAACTCATTACACGATGGCCCTGGGGAAGCGCTGAGCTCTATGATGTTATTATCAAATGCATTTGTCTTACAGACGAGAAGGGATATGGTGTCTCCAGGCTCATATGCTTCTGTTTTGATTTCATAACGGTCACTATGAGTTGAAGATTCTTCGAGTTCTTCACATGTCGTGGCGTAGAATATATCAACTAAGTCTTTTTCTTCTCTCCACCATCGTTCTGTCAAAGTTATATCTGGACAGTCGAGTAAATCTGTGACATTGTCTTTACTCCGCCTTAAAATGATATGAACCAACTCACACTTAGACGCTACGTCACTACAACCACAAAGTTCAAGACCTTGGCCTGTTGTTGTGTATCCTACAGATAGATCCATAAAATAGCCAGTCCCACAAGAGGTTAAGTCCTGAGCATAGCTGCTTAAGGACCAGAGGATCATGCATAGCATTAATCCATAGGTACGTTTCACTATTGGATGGATAGTGATTTAATGTTTTCACGGATGAGAAATATAGGTCTATATCTCTCTCAGAATAAGAAGGTTTACAGGTAATAATGAGTAATAGATAACTCAACCGTAAATATATGTTTTTTTTATATATGTTGTGTCTATAACCCCTCTATATCATGTTTGAGCATGGCTAAGAGATTATGCGCTGGTCGACTAAACTTAAGTCGATCCAATCTTTTTAGTTAATTTGCCAATAATAGAAGATAACGATGAAGAATAGAATATTTGCCGCTGTCCTTGCCTTCTTTGGGGGCATCTTTGGGCTCCACAAGTTTTACCTGCGTGATTCTGGAGCAGGCGTCTTTTATATCTTCCTAACCATCATGACTGTGGATCTTTTTCCAGTTGCAATGATTCTTGGCTTCATAGATGGACTAAGATATCTGATGATGCCTCCGGCGGAATTTGACAGAAAATTCAATAGAAAGAATAGACGTAAAGCAACTAAAAGAAAGACTAGCTCACCACGAGATCGTAGAAATCCGAATAGTAATACAAGGTCCACGAGAACCACATCTAGAATAAGAAGTAACCCTTTCAAGAAAAGCGGTCTTAAAAAGTACAAAGACTATGATATCGAAGAAGCGATAGAAGACTTTCACAAAGCTTTAAAGATCGACCCTAAGGATATGTCATTATACTTTAATCTCGCTTGTGCATACTCTCTTATGGAGGACAAAGAAAAGGTCTTTCAGTATTTGGAGTTAGCTGTTGCAAATGGTCTTTCTGATGAAGAACGAATCAAGCAGCATGACGACTTAGCTTTTATAAGAATTCAACCTGAGTTTGATGCTTTTAAAAGCAATGGCTATAGACTCAAACAAAGTGCACAAGAACAAAAAGAGCGACAAGCTAAGCCGATGGATGATATCCTTCTTGCACAACTCAATAGACTGATGGAGTTAAGAAAAAGAGGAGTATTGACAGAGCAAGAGTTCTTAAGAGAAAGAAAAAAGGTAATGGCACGATAAAAAATGTTTAAAGACTACTTCAATGCTCTTTTTGGTTTAATATTTCCCTCTTTATGCTATGCTTGTAGAATTCAAGAACCTCTTAAAAACCATAATTTCTGTCTTTCATGTCTTGAAAGCCTACCGTTTGTAGACTCTGCAGAAGACTCTTTCGCTGCACTAGCAGGTAAAGACTTTTTTCCAGATTCCGTAGAGAACTTTTGGTCGCTATTCTACTATACGAAAGATTCTGACGTAGCCGAGATGATTCATAGAATCAAGTATGACGGCCAATTTCGCATCGCACGATATCTCGGAAAACTCTTAGCAGAAAAATATTTGACGAAAGTCGACTTATCAGATTATGTCATTATTCCGGTACCTGTACATCCTAAAAGAAGGCGTGAAAGAGGTTTTAACCAAGCCGAGGAAATCGCGAAAGGGTTCATCAGTGTCGTTCAAATTCCCATTATAACAGATCATCTTATTAGATCGAAAAACGAATCTTCACAAACCGCGAAAGACAAAGACTCTCGATCCAGCGTGCTTGGCGATTCATTTATCCTCAATCCAAAGAAGTCTAAGGCTTTCAAAAATATACTCCTAATCGATGATGTCATAACAACTGGCTCAACGATAGGAGCATGTGTGAATCAGCTCTCTTTAAAAAAGCCTGATCAAATCATTGTGGCATCTTTAGGTATCAGTATCTAAGACTCGGTTATCGCTACTTGGGCTTTTCTTTTACCTTGTGTTTCTATAATTCTATTGAGCTTATGTATCCTAATCTATCTTATCTCCTACATGACCTGATCGGAACGCAGCGGGACAATGCTTTTTCTATTATCCAGATGTTCGGATTGCTTTTAGGGATAACATTCTTTACTGCTGCCTTTGTGACATATAAAGAGCTCAAACGCAAAGAGAGTGAAGGACTCCTTGTGCCTGTATTCTCTGAAGAGTTATCTGGAGTGGGTGCACGATGGAGTGAGATTTTACTGAATGGTCTGTTTGGTTTTATTCTATTTTTCAAGCTCCCTATTATCATCAGCGATTTTGATGCTTTTAAAGATAATGCTGCAGGAATAGTTTTTTCAGCAGAAGGCAATTGGTTAATAGGCTCTATAGGCTTATTGGCATTTGCCTATTATACTTTCTGGTTAGGAGAAAAAGGTAAATTAAAAACACCTAAGCTTGTTAAACGTGCTACACTTCCATCACAAAGAGTAGGAGACATAACTATCATAGCTGCCATCTTTGGACTACTAGGAGCTCGCCTATTCTCTATTTTTGAAAACATGGACACCTTTTGGCAAGACCCTCTTGGTCAGTTGTTTTCAGGAAGTGGACTGACCATTTATGGAGGCTTAATACTAGCTTTCATCGCCAACTACATCTTTGTCAAAAGACATAAAATACCTCCGATTCATGTGATGGACAGTATCGCGCCAGCTCTTATTCTGGGATATGCTATAGGTCGACTTGGTTGCCAACTTTCTGGTGATGGAGATTGGGGTATCGTTAATGAATTAGCCAAACCAGGGTGGTTCTTTTTTCCTGATTGGATGTGGTCATATGACTACCCACACAATGTTCTTAACCAAGGTATACTCATAGATGGTTGTACTGATAAGTATTGTAACAAACTTTCAGCAGGAGTATTTCCTACACCTATTTATGAATTTATAGGAGGGGTTTTTATTTTTCTAATACTTTGGTTTCTTCGAAACAAGGTGAAGTTCACTGGCTTTATATTTTTCCTATACGCCATCCTTATGAGTGTAGAAAGGTTTCTAATAGAATCCATTCGCGTTAATCCGCGATATGACTTCCTTGGTACACAGCTTTCCCAAGCTCAAATCATCTCAATAGGAATCTTCGTGACGGGATTAATAGGTTTGTATTATTGGTATCAGAGAAGAGATAGACCCGTCATAATGAAAGCCTGAGTTTTATAAGAGGACGAGAGTCGCTATTTTTTCTTCTTATAGTCACCTCTTCTTATTGCCTCTATAAATTTCTTCCAAGACAATGGATTAAAGATGTTTTGGGGTCTGAATTGACCAGAGCTATAGTAGGCTTGACCTATTTGTTGAAGTTCCATCTTTGAGACTTCGCCTCCATCTACTGGCAATATTTGTCTAAGTATTTCAAACTTTTCTGGTGAAAGGTTTTCGTAGGCTATGTCTTCAAGATAATTGTCTACTTCAAGGGCTAGAAACTCTATTTCAAAAAAGTCTTTATCCGGCCATGGTCTA
>CALHUZ010000411.1 GCA_938039305.1 uncultured Saprospiraceae bacterium | reverse complement strand
AAGTATTCCAGGTGGGGTGTTTAGTATATTCATTGCACTACTCACTTTTATATATACGGGTCTCTTGGTTCAGCGCCCCGAGACTACAAGAATGTATCAATTAGAAGATGCTACACAAGAGAGAAGTTGGGGGTTTTTAGTATCCAAGTTGATGAGTGTGACCATCATGCAAATGATTCTCCTCAGTGTGATCATGATAGCTGGTATAGCTATTCAAATCTATAAAGGGTTTTATAATTTTGAAATTGACTTATATCTTTTTGATCTCTATGGTGTTAAGTTGATCAATTATGTTATTTGGTCGTTTATGGCATTCCTGTTTTTTACGATTATACCTAACTTCTATCTTGCTCTATTTTTATTGTTGGGCATTGCCATGGGGCAAAATTTCTTAGATCTCATAGGAGTAGAACAATCCATATACAAGTATAACAATGGTCGAGGTACATCATACTCAGATATATCTAAGTATGGTACAACACTGCCCGCGTATTATTTATATAAGCTCTATTGGTTTGGATTAGGAATATTCTTTTTAGCGGTCTCTTATCTTTTTTGGAGAAGAGGAGTTAGACCTTCATTCAAACGCACTTTTAGCAAGGCAAAATCAAGATTCAATCTTGGTGTCATTGGTTCGATGGTTTTAGGACTTGGTATGTTTGTCTTTTTTGGGAGTTGGATATATAAAGAGACTAATGTTGACAGAGAATACATCTCTTCTAAAATGGGCGAAGAAAGAAGAGTTGATGGAGAGAAGCAGTATAAGAGATTTGAAAATAAAGCACAACCACGAATTACAGACGTTAATCTAAATATCAATCTCTTTCAAGATGAAAGAAATATAGAAGGGCAAGGTGTGTATACGTTGTTGAATAAATCAGAAGTAGCTATTGATACTGTCTTTATAAATTATAATGATCTGGCATCTGAGATGTCTTTCAATAGAGCGCATTCAGAAGTGCTTCATGATAGTACATTAGAGGTGAAGTTGTTTGCATTTACGGATCCATTGATGCCAGGAGAATCCGTTGCTTTAACTTTTGAGATCGCGAATAAACCCAATTCTATACTGAGGAATAACTCGCCTGTAAGAACCAACGGTACTTTCTTTAGTAATGGATATTTTCCTACGATAGGTTACAATGAGCAGTTTGAATTAACTGATGATAAGACTCGAAAGAAATACGATTTAGAGCCTAAGGAGAGGATGCCTTCTCCTACTGATACGTCGGCTTTACAGAATACATACATATCTAATGATGCTGACTGGATTAATTTTGAAGCGATTGTTTCAACCGCTCCAGATCAGATAGCGATGACACCTGGAAAGCTTCAGCAAGAGTGGGAAGAAGATGGTCAGAGGTATTTCCATTATAAGATGCAAAGCAAAATGCTGAACTTCTATAGTGTGATATCAGCACGATATGAGACGTATGAGGATAATTGGAATGGGATTCCAATTACTATCTACTACCACAAGGATCATGATTATAATATCGAACGGATGATGAAAGGCGCAAAAGCTTCACTTGCTTATTGTAGTGAAGAGTTTTCCCCTTATCAACATGATCAATTGAGAATATTAGAATTTCCAATTGTCGGCGGAAACTTTGCTCAGTCATTTGCTAATACTGTCCCTTTCTCTGAGGGTATAGGGTTTATAGCAGATGTGGATGATGAAGGAGATGGAGTTGATTTTCCTTTTTCCGTTACAGCACATGAAGTTGCTCACCAGTGGTGGGCGCATCAAGTCATCGGTGCCAAAGTCCAAGGAGCTACTGTGATGTCAGAGAGTCTTTCAGAGTATGTCTCACTAAAAGTATTGGAGAAGGCTAATGGCCCGGATCAGATGAGGACCTTCTTGAAAGATGCACTGGATAGCTATTTGTTAGGACGTACAACTGAACGTAAGAAGGAGCAGCCACTTGCTTATGTTGAAAACCAGCAGCACATCCATTATAATAAAGGCTCTCTTGTATTTTATGCGCTTTCAGACTATATAGGAGAGGATACTTTGAATGCAGCTTTGAGTAGATATGTAGATAGCGTAGCCTTTCAGGAAGCTCCGTATACGACTTGTCTTGAACTATTGACATTCTTGTACGAAGCCACTCCGGATAGTTTGGATTATTTCATCGAAGATAACTTTGAGTACATCACAGTTTATAACAATAGGATCATAGAGAATAACTACACAGAACTTGATAATGGTAAGTATGAAGTAAACATAACTGCAGAAGTTGTCAAGTATAGAGCGGATGAAAAAGGAAAGCGCATCTATAAGAATATGGCTGGTGATAGTCTTGCGGTTTATACTGAAGGCGAAAAGAAGCCAAAGCAGTCTTACCCTCTTGCAGACTATATCGAAGTCGGCATATTTGCCTTGAGCGATGATGGAGATGAAGAAGTGTTGTATCTAAGGAAGCATAAGATCACAGAAATAGATAATGAATTTAAGATCATAGTCGATAAGGAGCCTGCAGACGTGGGAATCGATCCTTACAACAAGTTGATAGATACGAACAGTGAGGACAATAGACGAGCTGCAGAGAAAGCGAAGTAAAGTAAATCCGAAAACTTTCTTTTAAAAGAACATTTTCGGGATTTGTATCTCGTTGTGGTACTGAGATATTAATCCTTAAACGACCTGGTTTTTAGATCACAGAGGGAGGAACATGCGTTCTAAATGATAACGACTAAATTAACCTACTATCCTTGCTCGACATAGGAATACAGATATATTTGATACAAATTGAGAATTATGAAACCAATCGCAGTTTTTTTTCTTTTTATGCTTTTTTCTTTTTCTGGTATAGCTCAGATTAATAAGATTGAGTATACAGAGTATGATTTAGATAATGGTCTCCACGTCATCCTTCATCAAGATAAAGCAACACCTATCGTAGTTGTCTCGGTGATGTATCATGTGGGATCAAAGAATGAACAACCGGATCGCACTGGGTTTGCTCACTTCTTTGAACATTTGCTTTTTGAAGGTTCAGAGAATATCGAACGCGGCGAGTTTATGAAATATATCTCGAGCTCTGGAGGTGCTAATAACGCTTATACTTCTCAAGACAAAACCTACTACTATGAACTCCTTCCTTCTAATCAACTTGAGTTAGGCCTTTGGCTGGAGAGTGAACGCATGCTTCATGCTAAAGTGGATATAGAAGGTGTGGAGACACAGCGCGAAGTTGTCAAAGAGGAACGCAGGATGAGAGTTGATAATCAACCTTATGGTACGTTTCAAGAAAATGCCATGAAGAAAGCTTTCACTAAGCATCCTTATAGGTGGTCGCCGATTGGTTCTATGGAGCACCTCAATGCTGCTACAGAACAAGACTACATCGATTTTTATAATGATTTCTATACACCTAACAATGCTGTTCTTTCAATCGCGGGTGATATTGACATAGAACAAACGAGAAAATTAATCGATAAATACTTCGCAACGATTCCAATTAAAACAAAAGAGATCTATCGTCCGAATATCGTTGAGCCTGCTATGACACGTGCTGTTGTGGATACAGTATATGACAACATACAACTCCCAGCTGCTATTAATACATATCGTATTCCGGCACTTGGCACCAAAGACTTTTATGCCGTCAATATGCTTAATACGCTCTTGTCGCAAGGTCAAAGTTCTCGCTTGAACAAGTCGATTGTTGATGAGCAACAGCTCGCATTATTTGCGGGAGGTTTTCCTTTTGAATTAGAGGATCCTGGTGTGGCCATTGTATTCGCTATTGCAAATATGGGCATCGATGTAGACCAACTTCAAGTCGCATTAGATAAAGAGCTAATGAAGGTGCAGACTGAATTGATCAGCGAAGAAGAATTTCAAAAACTTCGCAATCAAGTCGAAAGTAATTTCATTACAGGCAATGCGCGTATTGCAGGTATAGCAGAGAGCTTAGCTAACTACTACATGTATTATGGACAGACAGATCTGATCAATACAGAATTAGATAGATTCTTGGCAGTTACTAAGGAGGATATCAGATCCGCTGCAGCCAAATATTACAATGTGAACAATAGAGTCATATTAAAGTATTTGCCCAAGCCGACTACTCCATAATTAGGTCATTGTTTCAATTTAAGTCTATTCTATTATTATAAGATATATCATGAAGTACAATATAATTCTAATTATAACATCTCTACTTATCATAGTTTCATGTAGTCAGAAGACATCTGACATGGCTATGGATAAAGTGGATGAAGAGAAGGCTGTATCTACTGAGACTTCTATGTCAAATGAAGATTTTAGAAAAAACGTTCCTGCACCAGGGCCAGCGCCAAAGATTAATATAAGTGAGGCTGAGACTTTTGATCTGCCTAATGGACTGAAAGTCATCTTGGTTGAAAATCATAAGTTGCCACAAGTGTCATTTCAATTAAGATTGATCAATGAGCCTATAAGAGAAGCTGATAAAATTGGAAAGGTAAGTATGACAGGAGATATTCTTGCTCGGGGTACAACAAGTAGGTCTAAGTCGGAGATAGATGAGTCTATTGATTATATCGGCGCTTCATTATCTTCTTATTCTAACGGCATCTTTGCCAGTTCATTGAAAAAGCATCAAGGTAGATTGTTGGAAGTGATGGCAGATGTTTTATATAATCCGGTATTTCCAGAAGAAGAATTAGAAAAGATTAAAACTCAGAGTTTGTCTGCATTAGAAACAAGTAAGACGGATCCTAATGCTATAGCTAATAATATAAGTTCAAAAATACTTTACGGAGCTGATCATCCATATGGAGAGATTCAAACTTCTGATCATGTCAAAGCCATTGAAATTGAGGACCTTAAGTCTTACTATAGACAATATTATGTCCCTACTAATGCTTATCTGATCATTGTAGGAGATATAGATGCTGCTGAAGCAAAGGGAATAGGCAAAAAGTATTTTTCAAAATGGTCCGGTAATATGCCAAAGCGACCTGCACGAAGATCAGTACCTACTCCAGATAAGCAACAAGTGAGTTTTTCTCATAAAGACGGCGCAGTACAAAGTGTCATTATATTTGGGAATACGGCAGATATAAAGCCAGGAGATGAAGATGCTATTCCTGCTCGTGTGTTGAATTCAATCTTAGGTACTGGTTTAACAAGTCGCCTTGAGCAAAATCTAAGAGAAGACAAAGCCTATACATATGCTGCTCGATCTTCCATGTCAGTTGATCCTTTGATTGGATCCTTTACGGCAAGTGCGAGTACTCGAAGCGAAGTTACTGATAGTGCACTTGTACAATTGATATACGAATTAGAAAGAATTAGAACCGAGCCAGTTGATGAAAAAGAACTTCAAGGCGTAAAGAATTTTATGACTGGAGGATTCGCAAGATCTTTAGAATCTCCGCAGACGATTGCAAGGTTTGCATATAACATAGCTCGATATAATTTGCCTGCAGACTACTATCAAACTTACTTGCAAAAGTTGAATGCTGTATCATCTGCTGATGTTATGGCAATGGCTAAAAAGTATATCCATCCTGATAAGGCAAGTATTATTGTTGTGGGAAACAAAGATGATGTAGCTGAGAAGTTGCTGCCATTTGATAGTGATGGAAAGCTTTCCATGTTTGATGCGTTTGGAAACGAAATGCAAGAGAAAGCAGTTCCGCTTCCTGCTGGTGTAACAGCTAATCAGATTATAGGTGATTATTTAAATGCAATCGGAGGAGCTGATAAAATCGCTTCCTTAAAGTCGCTATACGTCAAGATGACAACCAATGCCATGGGACAAGACTTAGTGATAGAGTCCTATCAAAAAGGTGATGACAGATTGGCCATAAAATTTGGAAATGGGGCAATGGTTTTTCAAGAGCAAAAGTATGACGGTGCTAAAGCGGCAATGATCGCTATGGGTCAATCCCAAGTGTTTACTGAAGGGCCTATGTTTCAAGAACTGAAAAATGCTGCGCGCATCGTCCCGCAGAGATATTACGCTAAAGAAGGTGCAGTATTAGATTTGAAAGGTATAGAGTCAGTAGAAGGACAGCAAGCTTATAAAGTTGTGGTCACGATGGCTGACGGAGCAACAGAAAGTCAATATTTTAGTGTGTCTTCTGGTCTACATATAAGAACTTCTAAGAATCAAGAAGGGCCTCAAGGTACTGTCTCGATTACCTCAGACTTTGCAGATTATAAGGACATAGGAAATGGAATCATGTACCCAAGCAGCACTTCAGTGACTGGGATGCTTCCTGGTGGAGGGGCTATGGTCATGAAAGTTGTGGAGACTACTCCCAATGTTGAAGTTGGAGATGAGGTTTTTGAAATAGAAGAGTAGGGGAGAGGAGTGTTGTTTTATTGATGTATTGTTTCATTGTCTTCAGCTTTGCTCTTGAAGCTTGAGCTTGAAACTTGAACTTTTCGAAGGCCCATCGTCTAA
The DNA here is from genome assembly GCA_938039305.1 of uncultured Saprospiraceae bacterium. Lineage (GTDB taxonomy): Bacteria > Bacteroidota > Bacteroidia > Chitinophagales > Saprospiraceae > JAJRXG01. Next base: position 2,852 of record CALHUZ010000411.1, on the reverse strand, counting down.
AAATCTGTAGTCTCTTTTCTTCGGTTGAGTTTGAACTTGACACTTGAAATTGATCTTCAAAAGTCCGGTGGTCTGTTGTCATTTAAATTGTTATCCAAATTCTTTTCTTTGTTCTCTGTTTCATTGCTTTTTTTGATTTTCATTTTTATTGAGGTTTAATAAAGTCTGTTATCTGATCTCTGCTAATCTGCTGTCTGTTCCCTGCGTTTTACTATCTTATCGATTGTTTCTAAAACGATATAATCGAACTAATGAGAAAATCAATCTTCGCTTCAGCGTTTCTGCTTGCCCTTAGTTGCTCACTGTTTGCGCAAACTCAAGAGTTGTCTATTGATGGCTTGCAGGAAAAAGTAGATATCATAACGGATAGATGGGGCGTCCCGCACATTTATGCTCAGAATGAAAAAGACCTCTTTTTTGCACAAGGATATTATGCTGCTAAAGATCGCTTATTCCAATTTGAGATATGGCGAAGACAAGCGACAGGTACAGTCGCTGAGATATTAGGAGAGAGAGAATTAAAGAGAGACATCGGCACTCGCTTGTTTCAATTTCGTGGAGACATGGATCAAGAGATGAATCACTATCATCCTCATGGTAAGTCGATTATAGAATCCTATGTAGCGGGAGTGAATGCTTATATCAGCCATATTAATGCAAGGCCACAAGAATTACCTTTGGAGTTTCGCTTATTAGGCATTAAGCCTGGTCTATGGACTCCTGCTGTAGTCATATCAAGACATCAAGGATTGCTTGGAAATATCGGGGCAGAGTTAGCTACAGTGCGTGCTGTCGCGGATATAGGTGCTGAGAAGGTAAAGGAACTGGGTTGGTTTCATCCTAAAGACCCTAATCTCGATATAGATCCAGCGATCAATGCTGATTTGCTTAAAGAAGATGTCATAGAGCTTTACAATGCTTACCGCAGACCATTGAGATTTGAGCCCAGCGATATCATCGCATATGAGCAAAGTAATACTTCTAATTACCACGATTTAGCTGCTGCAGAACAGTCATCCTATGAAGCATTTGTCCGTGATGACATCAGTGATATAGGAAGTAATAATTGGGTGATAGATGGTAGTCGTACTGAGTCAGGATTCCCCATCATGGCCAATGATCCTCATCGACGTCAATCAACTCCTTCACTTAGATACATGACCCACCTTGTAGCTCCAGGCTGGGATGTTATAGGAGGTGGTGAGCCAGAGATTCCCGGTATTTCTATAGGGCATAATCAGTATGGAGCTTGGGGGCTGACCGTGTACCGAACTGATGCTGAGGACCTATACGTCTATGAGTTGCATCCAGATGACCCACACAAGTACATGTATCGCGGACAGTGGGAATCGATGACCATCATCAAGGATGTAATCAAAGTGAAAGGGCAAGAAGATGTCACAGTTGAGCATACTTACACACGTCATGGTCCAGTTACTAAAATTGATGAATCAAATGATGTGGCTTATGCCATCAGATGTGGATGGTTAGAAGTAGGAGGAGCTCCCTATCTGGCCAGTTTAAGAATGAACCAAGCTAAGAATTGGGAAGAATTCAAAGATGCTTGTAACTATAGTAACATACCTGGAGAGAACATGATCTGGGCCGATAAAGAAGGCAATATAGGTTGGCAAGCCGTAGGTATAGCGCCAATTAGAAAAGGGTGGAGTGGATTGATTCCAGTACCAGGTGATGGTAGATATGAGTGGTCTGGATACCTGCCTATCATATCTAAACCATCGTCTTACAATCCTAAAGATGGTATCATCAATACATCTAATGAAAATGTAACGCCGCCAGACTATCAGCACTGGGATGCGGTTTCATTTCAATGGTCTGATCCTTATAGAGGAGATCGAGTTAGGGAAGTATTAGAAAATGGTCGGAGACACAGTCTTGCAGATATGGCCGAGCTTCAGACAGATTATCTCAGTATTCCAGCTCGACAGATAATTCCGTTGTACAAATCATTGAAAGGACAAAGTAGTACGGATCAGCAGGCTTTGGAATTGCTACAATCTTGGGATTATCATCTGACACCAGATTCTAAAGCAGCGGGCATCTACAACGAATTAGAAAAGCAGCTAAAGGAAGCTGTTGTAAAATTGAAAGTACCTGAATCAGCACGAGCATCTGTTCGCGTGCCTGTTAAGCTTGTCATCGAATGGATCTATCTTCCGGATGGAGATTTTGGCGATGATCCTTTAAAGAATCGAGATGAGCTATTGATAAATGCTTTGCACAGTACTGTCGAAGCGCTCAAATCCAAGTTGGGTAAGAATGTGGATGATTGGCAATATGGTCAAGCTGATTATAAACACATCACTTTAAGACATCCGATGAGTAGCGCAGTTTCTGAAGCTAACAGGAAAAAACTGGATGTGGGTCCTGCTCCAAGAGGAGGTAATGGTCTAACCGTTAATAGTACTGGAGGCCAGGACAATCAACCTTCTGGTGGGTCTTTTAGAGTGATTATGGATACTGGAAACTGGGATCACTCATTGGCCACTAATACGCCGGGTCAAAATGGAAATCCAGACCACCCACATTATAAAAACCTTTTTCAGATGTGGGCGAATGATCAGTTCTTTCCACTTTTTTATACAAAGAAGAAAGTAGAAAGTGTGGAGGATTATCGAACGGTTTTAAAGCCTAAGTAGAATTGGAATTTGTAAAGTTGAAAGCTCAGAGAAGTGCAATAAATTAACTATTCGAGATCATGAATAAAATCGATTAATATAGCGGTAAATTTTTGAGGCATCTCTGCGGCTATCCAATGCCCTATATCATCAAACCTATGAACGGTTTGCCCTTGAGCCATTCTTTCAGCAAAACCAAACCTCAGTGGTATA
>CALHUZ010000410.1 GCA_938039305.1 uncultured Saprospiraceae bacterium | reverse complement strand
GATATATTGAATAATGATATGCTTTTTAGTAGTGTCAACAATGGTCCTGATAGAGATGACAATTGTGAATATTTATTACAATCAACAGGTCTTGAAAGTTTATTGCTGGATAGTCTCAATATCAGATCTGCGAAGAAAGAGGCTGTAAAGATAATAGCAGGAGTAATTGATTTGAACGTAGAGATAACCAATAGTAACTTTAGTAATAACAATGATGATGTTATCAAAGTATCTTCATCTGATACCAGTCGTTCTCACAATATCAATATCAAAAATTGTCTCTTTAGTAAAAACTCAACAGAGCCTTTAGTAACTGATGGCTGTATACATGTGCAATTAAAAGGAAGAACAACTTTACAAATATCCAATTGTGCATTTAGGGACAATTCAATGGGAGGAGCTTTCATAAGTATGAGAGATTCGTCAACAAGTAGAATAGATAGATGTGATTTTCGCGAGAACCTTTCTTATATCGGAGCTGGAATAGAGATCGATGATATTTTGAGAGGCACATCATATCATAAAGTTACTAATTGCACTTTTGTAGATAATGTTGCCGAAAATGCAGGCGCTGCCATTTACGGAAGAAGAACTCACGACACCAATATAGAAATTGAAAGTTGTACGTTCTTTAGAAACTATACGGATGCACTTATATCTGGAAGTGCTAATTTCTTCAGCAACTCGGGCAGTGCAAAGATAAAGGATTGTATTTTTTGGGATAATACATACCAAAGTGGAAACTTAGATATCTATGGAGATGTGGATATTTCATACTCTATGTTGGGCACAGAAAACTGTCCCTCCTTTTCAGGGGTTCGTTGTAATGAAGTTATGCTATATAATGTTGATCCTTTGTTTAGATCTGAAGGCGGGACATTCGGAGCAGATCTTTATTTATTAGAAACATCTTTAGCTATCAATAGGGGATCTAAAACAGCATCAGGTGCGACTGGATTAGACTTTCTCGGTAACTCACGGATAGAATCTTCACGTATAGATCTTGGTGCATATGAGCATCAATCGGTGGATTGCCCTGACGTAGTTGTTAATCCAGTAGCTGCGCCAGAAATGCTGATTGATATATCTTTGGTTGCAAATACATCTATAGAATTATCTCAACCCTATATTACACCTGCTACAGGTGCACTTTTTATTGATGCACCGGAAACGAACATTTATCCTTCTTTAGAAATAGAAAAAGGAGCTGTTATGGAGGTGCATAGATTCGGATGTAATAATTAGATGTTCATTAGTTTTTTAATGTCTCAGCGTTTCGTACTGATACATTTTTGTTGTATTGTTTTTCGGTTTATAGTTGATGGTCGGATAGATAGATTTTCTAGTTTCTTCCTTATTGTCGTATGGCTTATTCTGAGATAGTTCAGGTTTTGCTTTTTAAGCTTTGTATATTAGATCATCAAGTATTTCAACTATGCGACTTTTCTTCATAATAGCCTCTTATATATTTATTGTCAGTTGCAACCCATCAAGCACACCTACAGCCACAAAACCAAACGTCATCCTCATCTTCGCTGATGACCTCGGATACGGAGAGCTGGGTTCATACGGACAGTCGAAGATCGAGACACCTCACTTAGATAAGCTGGCTGCCCAAGGCATGCGATTCACAGATTTCTATACTGGATCACCAGTTTGTGCTCCATCAAGATGTATTCTATTGACAGGAAAGCATTCAGGTCATGCAGCGATAAGAGGAAATGATGAAGCAGGACATCGCGGAGATGTTTGGAATTTTCTCGCCATGGCTGCAGATCCATATCTCGAAGGCCAGGCGCCGATGCCAGAAAGCACAAAAATATTTCCAGCTATGCTCAAGGAGCGAGGTTATATCACTGGGATGGGTGGCAAGTGGGGGTTGGGTCATCCACTTTCCGAAAGTATACCAACTAAGAAGGGCTTTGATTATTTCTATGGTTACAACTGCCAGCGTCAAGCACATACTCTTACTCCGCTTCATCTATGGGAGAATGAAAATAAGGTGTTACTTAATAATGATACCATCATCACGCATACCGATCTACCGATAGGTAAAGATTCATTAGATCCAAAGTCTTATGAATATCTGGATCAGCCTGACTACGCGCCCGAGTTGATCGCAGATAAAATGATTGACTTTGTTGAAGAACATCAAGACAGTTCTTTCTTTTTGTATTGGGCGACGCCTATACCACATGTACCTCTTCAAGCTCCTAAGAAGTGGATTGATTACTACCATGAAAAGTTTGGTGATGAGCCTCCTTACACTGGAATTAATGGAGGCTATTTCCCCGCTCGATATCCTAAGGCCACTTATGCCGCCATGATCAGCTACATGGATGAGAATGTTGGTCGAATGATGGAGAAATTAGAAGAACTCGGTATCACCGAAAACACTATTATTCTATTTACCTCTGACAATGGTCCGACTTATGTGAAAGGCACTTATTCGACATGGTTTGAAAGTGGTGGTCCTTTTAGATCGGATAGAGGCTGGGGCAAGGGTTATCTCCGTGAAGGTGGCATTAGGATGCCTATGATTGCATCTTGGCCTGGGCATATTCCTTCAGGCGAGGTTTCAGATCATGTGGCTTCTTCGCAAGATGTGATGGCTACTATTTTTGATTTGATTGATCTTCCGCTTTCGCCAAATGTTGTTCACGACGGCATCAGTTTTGCACCTACTCTTCTCAATGATGAGGTACAAAACGAGCATGAGTATTTATATTGGGAATTTCCAGAATCTGGTGGACAGCGAGCTTTAAGATGGGGAGATTGGAAAGCCTATAATGAAAAATTGAAATCAGGTGATACGACTATACATCTTTATAATCTTGCCACTGATATTCAAGAGTCTACAGACATAGCTGATCAACACCCAGAGCAAGTGGAATTCGTAAAACGGATCTTTAAAAAAGAGCATATTCCCTCAGAGAATCCAAGATGGCGATATGATGTGTTAGATGGTGAACTATGATATAGAATTACCGACAGAGTAAGATTTTACTCAACTAAGAAAAATGTCTGATTATCCCTTTTTGAAAGAAGATTGCAATTTTTTTATTTGACCCTCTTGCCATGTTTGATCACCATATCAACATTTTGCAAAAGCGAGATATATCTCAAGACGTCGCCATCAACAGCTATGATGTCTGCATATTTGCCTTCGCTGATGGTTCCATATTCATGATCCACACCCATCATTTTCGCTGGCCAATAAGTTGCGGATTTGATTGCGTACATAGGATCTATATCAAATTCATTGACCCATACATCCAGTTCATTCCATGTTGATTGGCAATGAAATTTCATAGGAATGCCACTATCAGTTCCTATCAATAAGACAACACCTGCGTCAATTAACTGCTTCACTTTTCTTTCTAATGTGGGTCGACGACTTGGGGTAAGCTGAAAGTATGGTAGTCTACCTGGATGTTGAATCGATGATTCTATATCGTCTATGATATTTTGAGGAAGCCCTTCATGCCAACAATTATTGTCGAGCTTTTCTGGGTTGTCTCTCATGTATTCATAATTATAAAGTCCTTCCACAGTAGGCGTCCAGTAAAGTGGTCCCAAGTTCATTTGGGCCGTTCTTTCTTTAATCATTGTCATCACATCTTCAGGATATTCTGGTGCAGATGACAATCCTGTATGTTCAAAATTGTCAACACCAGCTGCAAGACCTCGACGGATTTCTTCAGGTCGATGTGAATGTCCTACGACTTTAAGATTGTGCTTGTGTGCTTCATCTACTACAGCTTTAACTTCATCCAAAGTCATCTGATCTTGATCTATGAGTTTGATACAATCTACTCCTGCATCGGCCAACCTCTTAACTTTTGCTCTTGCATCAGCTATTCCTTTGATGCCCCATCTAAATGCTTCCGTACCGGGGTAAGCTTCATGTTGTATGAATGGACCTGACATGTACATAGTCGGGCCAGGTATGTCGCCTGCATTAATTCGATCTCTAACAGACAGGCTTGCTTCCAGTGGGGCTCCAAGATCCCTTGCGCTGGTTACCCCTGCATTTAGTAATTGTATTGCACTCGAAGGCATTACAATGTCAGCAAGTACATCAAGATAGGCTGTATCCCAATGGGCATAATCACTATGACCATTGATCATAAGATGGACATGCATGTCCCATAATCCAGGAAGCACCGACATGCCTTCCGTAGATATAACTTCAGCCTCAGCTGGTACTTCAGTATTCCCCTGATGACCTACTTTGATAATCTTTTCATTTTCAATAATGATCACACTGTTGTGTATAGGTTGGCCACCGAAACCATCAATGAGAGTACCGCCGACCAATGCCTTGGTCTGAGATTGAAGATATAGGCAGATTAAAAAAAGTACTAAGGTTATAATTGACGTTCTCATAGGTAGATTATCTTTTTCTTCTGTTAAAGTAAGAATATATAAGATTTGAATTAGTGAAATGAATACCTCGTTTTTAGAAAACCGTTTAAAATTTAATATTTTTGAAATACATGCAGACCAAAAAAATAAAAATCATGCTTGTGGACGACCACAAGATGATCATCGATAGCCTTCAACTCTTATTCAATCTCATGGAAGATGTTGAAGTTGTTCATACAGAGTATGATAGCAGAAAGGTTATGCCTTACCTGCTACACAAAGAGATAGATATAGCCATCCTTGATTTTAGGATGCCATATATTGATGGTTTACAATTAACCAAGTTGATCAATGAGAAACATCCTCACATAAAAGTGATTATTCTATCAGTTAATGAGGATGCCATTGATATTCAGCATGCATTTCATGCAGGGGCTTCGGGATACATACTCAAGAAGGCAAGCAGAAAAGATCTTGAAGATGCCGTGAAGACAGTGGCTTCTGGCAAGTTGTATTTTGGGCAAGATGCACTTCAAGCTTTGTTATCAAAAGAAGATGATCCTGAAGAAAATGCCACAACAATTTCAACGAAACTATCAAGCCTCACAAAAAGAGAGTTGGAAATAGTAAAGTTATTGTCAGAAGAATTGTCATCAAGTGCCATAGGCGAAAGGTTGCATATCAGTCTTGGCACGGTAGAATCTCATCGCCATAACATACTAAGAAAGCTCAATGTAAAAACTACTGTTGGAGTCATTAAGTTTGCCATTAAAACAGGTATTGCCTAAGTGGACTATGTCCATTTTTTAAGAGGTATCTTAATAGTAGTTTTTGTCCCTGACTGTTCATCACTTTCTATTGCCAATGTGCCTTTAATTGAAGCGACCCGGTTGGCGATGCTCTTAATTCCAAAACCATGTTTTGTTTTATTTACATCATAGCCCTTCCCGTTGTCTTCTATGGCAATGTTAACTTGGTCAGACTGTTCCGATATTTTGATCGTTGCATGAGTCGCTTGAGCATGTTTCAATATATTATTGATTAACTCAAAAATGATATTATATAATGGATAGACGATTTTATGAAAATGATCTTCGTCTATGTCATCCGCATAAAGTTCAAAATTTACTTGGTCACTACTATTAAGTTTTTGAATGAGGTTTTTTATGGACCCAACGAGCCCCGCTGATTCTAACTGAGCAGGTACCAGATTATGGGAGATGCTTCTTACATCTTGATAGACACCTCCTATTATCTGTATCGTGTTGTCAATTATAATTTTATCCTTCGTTTCTATTTTTTCTGATAGTGCCTCAAGTTGCCATTTAGCTGCTGCAAGTTTTGTGTTGACGTTATCATGTAGTTCAGAGGCAAGTCGACTTCGTTCTTGAGTCTCTCCTAGGTATATGGCTTGCTCAAGTTTATCCTGACTTTCTTCTAAAGCACTATAGCTTTTTTTGAGTTGTCTGTTTTTTCGAAGAGCGAATATTGATCCAATGGTAATTAGCGCAAGAAGCCCTATCAGATAATTTCTCGTGTTTTTTTGTTGCTTTTTTTGTAGTTCGGTTATTTCATTTTCTTTTATGGAGATATTATATTTTTTTTCAAGCTCTGCATAGTCTGATTCTACTTTTACAAGGTCCATTTGCCCTTCCATTTCTATGTGCTTTTCATAGTGATGCAGTGCCATCTTATTATTGCCGATGTTTTTATAATTTTTCCAAAGAGCCTCTTCTATTCGAGACTTGAACTCAATGTTAGAAGATGTTTTCATAAATTCATAAGCAGAAATATAGATGGCGTTTGCTGCTTTATGCTTGCCTTCTTCTTCCAGCACTCTTGCTTTTTCAGCATAAAGGCCCCAACGTACGTGAGGTAGAGCACCATTAGCTGTCAAGCTGTCGGCTATTGCAAAATACTGATCGGCTTTCATTTTATTTCCAAGTCTATCATATACACCTGAAAGAACTGCGTTGTTATCCGCTATGATTCGGGCATAAGATATCTGAGGGAGGATTTCATTTACTTGTAGATAGTATTCTAAGGCTTTCTCATTATCCACTTCTCCATCAAGTCCATAGTAATAATAATCTCCAAACCAATCTAACATGAGACAAAGGCTATTTTTACTTTTCGCTCTTCGCGCTATTGGAAGCCCCTTTTCTAAAGTTTCCCAGCACTCTTGTTGTAAGTCAGAATTACTTAATAGGAAGCCTTTTAATACATAGGTAAATGCTAGCTCTTTTAAATCTCCACCTGCAGGAGTGTAATATTCGATTGCCTTATCATAATACTTCAAGGCTTCCGCAAAATTACCTTTAAAGTCATGATATCTGCCCAAGGCACGATTGTAAAAACCAGGGCCGCTGTCCCAATCAGATTCTTCAACACGCATCTTGAGTGTATCAAGATAAGCTTCAGTCCTTGGGTCAACATGTCTTGAGAGCTCTTCGCTGATATAGCTGTACTGCCAGATAAGTTGTGTATCCCTATCAATCGCATCCTCGATTAGTTTGATTTTTTCTAGTTTGATCAGATGGGCATCAATATCTGAAGTCCCAGCATATGCAAGCTGACTTATGATAAGAAATAGGATTGCGTATAACAGTTTCATGCTATGGTCTGAGTACACTAATATATATAGAAGAGAATTATAAATTCTGTGAATTTGGCCATTTGCATCA
>CALHUZ010000409.1 GCA_938039305.1 uncultured Saprospiraceae bacterium | reverse complement strand
CTTTTATGCCGGTAGTCAAGGTGCCTTACTGACGAGATATGATCGAAGCAATGGGCAGATAAGAGATATTCAAGTCTATCCTCGATTCTTTTCTGGCGATCCAGCAATGGACTTGCCCGAGCGCTGGCAATGGACTTTTCCAATTGTCTTTGCTCATCAAGATCCATCCATCATGTACACTTGCTCGCAGCATGTATGGAAGACAACTGACGATGGACAAAGCTGGGAAAAGATAAGTCCTGACCTAACATATGCAGATCCTGAAACACTCGGCAAGACTGGAGGTATCATCACCATGGACATGAACGGGCCAGAGATATACGCTACCGTTTTTGCACTTGCCCCTTCTCATCATGACATCAATACTATATGGGCAGGCTCTGATGACGGAAAGATTCACATCACTCGAAATGGCGGTAAAAATTGGAAGGATATCACTCCGCCAGATTTGCCAAAATTCTCTCGTGTTGGTATCATAGATGAATCAATTCATAATCCAGGTACTGTATATATCGCCGCTAATCGATATCAAGTAGACGATAGACAGCCATACGTTTTCAAAACAACCGATTATGGAAAGACTTGGACCAAGATCGTAACTGGAATAAAAGATGGCCATTTTGCAAGGGCCATAAGAGAAGATCATAAAAAGGAAGGCATGCTTTGGCTTGCTACAGAGCATGGCGTTTATGTATCATTTGATGCAGGTGCTAATTGGAAAAGTATGCAGCTAAATCTTCCGGACACACCAATACGTGATCTTGTCATTAAAGATGATGACATAGTATTGGGTTCACACGGTCGTGGTTTTTGGATATTAGATGATATAGGGCCTTTACGGCAAATGACTGTTGATCAAATTGAAAAGCCTGTTGTTTTATTTGAAGCTGCGGATCCGATCCGAGGCATTACAACTGGGAAAATACAATACTACCTAGCTGAACAAGCTGATTCTGTAACAATAGAAATTATAGATTCTAAAGACCAGATAGTAGGCACCTTCACAGGGTCTGAAATAAAAAACAAAGTAGATCCTAACATTCCTTGGTGGCGCAGAGGTGGCTCTTCTAAACCTACTACAGCTAAGGGTATTAATGAATTTACTTGGGACTTGAGATACGAGGGCGCTACAACTTTTGATGGCATGATCATATGGAGTGCACGCCCTGCAAGAGGGCCCAAAGCACCACTTGGTAATTATAAAGCGCGAATCACGGTTGGAGATATCCAGGAGACCACCTCTTTCAATATTCTAATCGATCCTAACCTTAAAGGTATTACTAAAGAAGATCTAAATGAACAATTCGAATTGGCTTCTCTCATCAGAGACAAGACAAGTGAGACTAACGAAGCGGTGATTAACATTCGGAAAATTAGAAAAAAAGTAGAGGGCACTAAGAACGATCAAATCACAACGAAGGCAAAAGATCTTCTTGATGGACTAACCGCTATAGAACAAGAGCTTTATCAAGTTAAAAATCAAAGCAACCAGGATCCTCTTAATTTTCCAATTAAGTTGAATAATAGATTTGCCTCTCTAAGAAGGAGTGTTGAAAACGGTGATGCACGTCCTACAGATGGTGCCTATAAAGTATTTGAAGAGTTGAAATTAGAATTAAAGGGACACCTCAGCAAAATAGATGACCTCAAGAAAAAACATCTTGCATCTATCAATACAATGATGAAAGCAGAAGGACATGAAGTATTAAAGTAGTCGAGGTTTAATACTCTACTAGCTTATATTCTAATTACCCTCGTGGTATTTTAATCAAATACTTATTCTTGATAACAGTTAAATGATTGTCTTTGAGCCATGGGTTATATCTCTTAAGCTCTCTGTATGTAGTGCCATGTTCATGGGCGAACGTTCCCCAGTTTGCGACTGACTTATCTACTTCAACTTCGTAGTAGTCATCCATTGGTGGGTACTTCTCTTCAGGATCAAGATAAAATCCAAACTCTTCAGGGTTGCTCATGATCTCTTTAATCGCGATCAATCTAAAGACATACTTTGAAGTCTCCTTATTCAGATTAAGATTATAAAAACTAGTCTCATTCTGAGCCTTCCTTTGTCTCTTGTAGGCAGTAGGTCCGACATTGTAAGCAGCTGAAGCATCAGCCCACGTTCCCATCTTCTTATATAACCAGTTAAGATATTTAGCAGCAGCTGTTGTAGCTTTTTCTACATGATATCTCTCATCAACTTCATCATTGATCTCTAACCCATATTCTTTCCCAGCTAACTTTCTAAATTGCCAAAATCCACTTGCCGAAGCATGAGAAGACACATTAAGCAGTCCGCTCTCTGCTACAGCCAAATACTTGAAATCATCAGGCACACCATGTTCGAGTAAGATTCTCTCGATCGTCGGAAAGTACCTATTAGCTCTCTTCATGTACTGCATCGTACTTGAGTGATAGTAAGAGTTAGAAAGTAGTTCTGTATCCAGTCGCTCCTTGGCATCAGCGGTCATCGGTACAGGCTCTCCTGCCCAGTAGAACTGCTTGTTGATATTAGGTGCTTTGACTATCTGTGGAAGAGGGCTATTAAAGTTGTTCGCTTCGACTGGCTCAGTAGCATACGATGATACAAATATCAACATCATAAATACGGCACCAGCAACGAGACTAAATCTTACTATTAATTTTTCCATAGGACACGAGGAGTTTAGGGGGTTTAAGATATGTCAATTATATATATATCAAAAAGGAGGCCAAGAAGGACTTCCTTAGATGGTAACGAGACAACCTTGAGTGATATTTACAAAAGTGACTATCTGACCCTTTTTAGCGGTCTCTTATAGATAGGTACAGTAGAACATGGCTCTCCATACATGATGCTCTTCGCTACTGGCTTGAGTAATTCTGTTAGTCTTGCATATGCAGCTGGAGGAACAGGTTTTTGACTACAACCTTTAATAATGATTCTACCATCTTGGTATTCATCAACTTTGAGTTCAGACAAGACGTTGTAATAGTGATGTCGCAGATACTCAGCTTGATTGCCCATATACACTTCTTGGGCTATAGGACCAGCATAAGTAGATATCAGCATAAAAGCCCACACTGGGATGATGGCATCAGTAGAACAATGCACGCACAAGACTTTGCCCTCATATGCCGTCCAGTCCTGTTCTTTAAGCGCAAGCCTAAAGTCTTTCTCTTTCAGGATAAGGCCTTTAAAAAGGTAGTCCTTAATATCCATCACTACTATCTCAGTTGAAGGATAGTATAACTCAAGATTAAGGGTGATGAGCCCGCTTTCTGCTATTCGATTGACTAAGGGTGCGTCCATGATTGTTATTCTTCTTCACTTACAACACCAATAGTATCCTCAGGGGTTTCGAATTCTTTAAGTTTCGGCAAATCGCCTGCTCCAGATATCCCAAAGTGGTTCAAAAACTTGGTCGAAGTACCATAAAGAAGTGGTCGTCCAGGGCCATCATGTCGGCCTGTGATTTCGACAAGTTCTTTCTCAAGTAGTTTTTGAACGGCATAGTCCGCATTCACTCCTCTGATACTCTCTATCTCAGACTTCGTGATCGGTTGCTTATAGGCGATGATAGATAGCGTTTCCATAGCAGCTTTCGACAGTTTTTTCTTGGAACTAAGCTTTAAGAAATCGCCTATGATTCTATGATATTGGGGCTTTGTCATGAATAAATACCCACCAGCTATTCCTCTAAGCTGTATGGCTAGTTCACTATCCTCATACTTATCTCTGACATTGTCTATAAGCTCTTGGATGTGTTGCTTCTTAAAATCTTGATCAAAGGTTATGTTGACTACTTTTCTGATTTCTTCAACATTCAGAGCGTACTCTGCCGCAAATATGAGTGCCTCGATATAAAGATCTAACCTAAGTGCTTCGGGCTTTTCATCAGCTATAACTTCTTCTTCAACAAATGTATCTTCTAAATCATCTCTATCGACTAAGTCTGCAGATATGGGATTGTTTGATTCCTCTGGATTGCTTGATTCTTCTGATCCTTCCTCGGGCAATGACTCCTCTGATTCAATCTCCTCTAAATCAGATTCAGCAGATGCTTCAGCACCTTCAATATCAACTTCTTCGACTTCTACTGGATCTGTTGCATCATCAGTCGTCTCGTCAGCAACCATCTCTTCAGACGCAGAATCCTCTAAAACTGGCTCTTCTGACTCAGTCACAGTTTCAGATACTAATTCAGCAGCATTATCTGCTAAGTCCTCAGCTATTGGATTGATTAATTCTTCCTCTATATTTTCTTCGTCGCTCACGCTGTTGGTCGTTATTCTGGCGCAAAAATAGGATAATGCAGCTCTTTAGGCCACTTTAATACATCAGTTTTAACTTATCTTCGAGACTCAGCTAATCCATCATAAAGAATGAAGAAATACAAAGTAGAGGCCAGAACATACTACTCCAAGATCACGCTAAATAAAGAGCATATTACTGATCGTTCATCGGAAGAGATTCAAGACATCATAGACAATCATGTCGAAGATGGCTGGCAGCTATCATCCACAGATGCGACCTCTTTTGGGGCGGCTGTTTATATATATCTGTATTTCGAGAAGGACGTTTAAAACTGTTCACCTTTTTACAAGAGTTTTTAACTTTCGTGAAATGGTTCGTCTTCCTCATCTATAAGTGAGACATCCATGACGTAGTCGTTCTGCACAAAGTTGCACCACTGGCAGTCATCTTCGTTACAACCTTTGTCAAATTTATGACCTTGGATATTCGCCCAAGTCTCTTTGATTTGTTCGCC
>CALHUZ010000408.1 GCA_938039305.1 uncultured Saprospiraceae bacterium | reverse complement strand
ATATACTGATTCATCTTTTGCTCATGAGTTCGTGGTAATTGATAATCGTATTTTTTGAATATCTCCTCAAGTTCAGATCTCACTGGTATGTGGAGCTTATCTTTAGTCTTCTTAGTAGTCTTCTCTATCTGGTAGACAGTTCTACCATTTACCTTTTTTTGCTTGATCTGGTCCTTTGTTATACGGCTGTAGTCGCTATATCTCATCGCTGTATAGCATCCAACCAGAAATACATCTAAGTAGGTCTCATAGTGCGGAAAGTCAGTCTTATCCAGTTCTATTAGGTTTTGTAGCTCATCTTTTGTGAGATATACAACTGTCGCTTCAAATTCTGGAGCAGCAAATCGTTTATGTCGATATGTGCGCGATGGGACCAGACTATGAAGCTCCTCTTGATGTGCGCGATCCATTATTGATTTGAGGTGTCTGATATGTCTCCCTATTGTACTCTGACTAAGACCACGAGCATAAAAGAACTTTATAAGATCATCATACAATGCCAGATCTACATCTTCGAATCTTGTATGCCGTCGCCCCTTCTCACAGTCCTTCCATACTGTTACAAACTGTTGATATAGTTTGACAGTGCCATATTCATATCTCTGATTGATCTTTTTGCCTGAGTTGATAAGTATGGTCCCCTTCTCCATTCCTAACACTACACTCTCTGCATAGGGTAAGAGATAAGGAGACTTAGCTGACTGATCCTTTCTTTCGACTTTCTTGATCTTATCATCTAAATGCCGCCTTAATGCGGTTAGATCGAAAGTTTTGTTTTCTGTTTGGACTTTATTGATGAATACCTTGATTTCACGCTCGATGTTCTCCATGCGAGTTTTGATATTCTGAAGTTCAATCTTTATATGTGGATTGGTCTTTTGATACTTCTTAATCAGGCTTGATTGAGTCGTTGGAGATTGAGTCTCTTTATCCCACAGTTCAGGATAGATTGAGAACTCTTGTTTACCTATACTATACTTAAATCTCTGACCTTCAAAATAAGCCTGTAGTTGAATGGCTGTGGGCCTCTCAGAGTTTGCACGGGCCAAATAAAAAGAATAAGACCTTCGTCGCTCTTTATGTTGCTCTAAAGACATAGGTAACTGAACTAATGTAAGAGAAAGTTAATACATTAATTCCTTGTGGGACGCTCTGTGGGACGTTTTAACCTTATTTTACTTAATTCTACTTTACTATTAAGAAGGCTGATAATGACATAACTGATTGATTGTCAGTTAAAATAAAGAAAGCCTCCATCGTAATGATGAAGGCTTTTGAGGTCGGGAGCAGATTCGAACTGCCGTAGATGGTTTTGCAGACCACTGCCTAACCGCTCGGCCACCCGACCCTATTATAAACGGTTATATCCTTCCTAAATCCGCAGATCTCTAAAGGATTGCAAATATATGGTATTCTTTTTCTTCAACGCAAGTTCTTCTTTACTTCTACTCAATGCTTCGAGTCCGTGCCTGCGTTATTCACCGTCGGAGCTTCCCATTTCACGTAGCCTACTGGCTGACTCTTTGCTTCTCTAAGAGCGCTATTTGTTCTTCTTTTATCTGAAATCATCGCAAATGTCATGATGACACTCGTTCCAATGATTACATAAAGCAGTATCCCCGATTCAAAACCCACAATAGTGGCTGCTGGGGGTATCGCATAAAACAACAATACTGTTATCAATCCCCTTGGAGCTATATATAACTGTGGATGAATGTCCTTTCCTATAAACAATCTCAATATCACGAACCTGATGATATAAATAGAAGCGATAATCAGAACACTGATCATGGCTACTTTCATATTAGCTAAAGAGGCAAGTACTATGGTCAAGCCAAATACAACAAAGAAGAATGTCCTTACCACAAATGCCGTCTCCATCGTAATGACATGCAATCCTTCATATATCCCATCCGCTTTTTCTTTATCTAAAAAGTGACTGAGTGTACCTCTGAAGAACAACTTCATATTAGCAATCACTAAACCAAAGACCAATATGATAATCAGAGATGACAAGTGCATCTTCTTTCCGATAGCATATAGTAACAATAGCACTGCGATCAATAAAAACAACTTGACATGAGTCTCTATTCTTTGGAATATGATAACGATAGCATAACTCGCGATCAATGACAGTACAATTGTCAAAATCAACGTTCCTCCAAATTCTAAAAACCCAGTAGCTTCTCCGCCATTCTCAAAAGGAGCAACTAAAAAGTAAAACATCATGATGCCAAGTATATCAGAGAAAGTACTCTCATAGATATGAAACTCCTTCTTATCCTCTCTTAATGAAGACACAGAAGGAATGATTATCGCGCTTGATAATATTGATATAGGAGTAGCATAAATCCATGCATTCTTCATTGGCATCTCTGGTATGAAGAAATGTAATAATGCTGCTGCAGCCCAAGCGGATAAGATTAATCCAACTAGAGCTATTCCAAAAGCCTTGGCAATTGGAACATACTTCTCTTTTTCTAATTTTAATTCTAAGGCTGCCTCTAAAACTATCATGATCAACCCTACAATACCTAACACTTCAAGATAAGGCTTGAAATCAAAATCTGCATTGGAGGTGCTATCTAATCCAAGCTTAAGAATGATACCCAATATAATCAGCATCAATACTGACGGTATATTAGTCTTCTTTGATATCTCTCCAAAAAAGAAAGAAAGTATAATGATGACCGACGACGCGATGATCAGATTATATGAATTAAATATATTGGTTGAAGCTAGAATGAGATGTGGTAAGCTAAGTAACTCCATTAGTTAGTTTTTGTAGTACGAGATTGAAAGCCAGATTCTTCCAAAAGAGTCATCAAATCAAAAAGATGATTTTCTTCTTTCACGAGTAATTTAACTTCTGCAATGTTTTCTGAAATAATTGAACGTGTAATCTCTGGTTTATGGTCTCCATCGACATAAGGACTTGATATCAAAATGTTGGTCAACTTTTCAATTATTGCTACATCCATTTTTTCTTCGTCCTTAGAAACATTTAAATGGTAATATCCACCTATCTTATCTCCTGAGGACAAAACAAAACCTTTAGTAACAAGCGTATGATAAGGCATATAGTGAAGGCCGTCATCACTTCTTACTTGTATACCAAGTCGACCCATTCTTATGATAATACCTTCATGATCAGTTATTTTAATTCTCCTTCCTGACTGTAACGATTTATCTGTCATGAATAATCTTCCATGAAAATAATTTCGCCAATGAGCAAATCCTAAAATGCCAATAGCGCCAACCAACAAGCCGTGAAAAGCAGGCTTGATCATCACAAAAACACTGATCAAAATCAATACACATAAAGGTTCATAAAAGACGAAAATCGCATCTATGATACGCTTAGCTAAAGATCTTAGCCTTCCCAAAAAGGATAGACTATGTATGATCTTCCTCAAGAAGAACAAAAGAACATATACTATTACCAATGCCGCGGCAAGGAAGATCAGGTCGCTCCAGTTATAGTCAAAATTGAAGAACTGATCTATATTCATCTTTTTCTAAAATTTATATATCCAGCCTTTTCCAAAAGCAATGCTACATCATTTACAGAGCCTTCATCAATTTCCAAATGACCGTCTATCTGTCTGTGAAGTATACCTATGTTGATTAACCTTTGTACGATTGCTCTATATCTTAACTTGAAAGCACTTCCCAGTGTCTTCCTCAATCTATATTCATTAGTTCGCTTCTCCATTAGAATTGTCTTCAGCAAAATACTGTTCTCATCATTAATGAAGTCAGGAAGTTCAAAAGACAACTCTGGCCTATGAACCACTTTATCTTCGTCAACACTCTCCGTGAAATAAGTCCAAAGATTAAGCGTCTGTCCTATATTTTGTTCTGCTAAGCGATAGACCTTCTGAACCATATTAGCAAATGATGGAGGAGGTACTTGTTCTCCTTCTTCTGTCACTAACAACTTGTGAGTGGCACCATGTCGTATGATGATGGCTTGTCTCACTTCTTCTTCAGGCATGTAATCCATATTGATCTCCGCTTGAAAAACTTTATCACTTTTGAACATCTGATTATAATGATATCGAAACCAGTTACTCATGGATACCATAAAAAACAACTGAGAGGAAAGATTATCAATATGACGTAAAAGTGCTTTTACATTTTCACTTGAAGTGATTGTTGGGCTTTGCCAAAGTTCTAAATCATCTATCCAAATCAGATAAGACTTTGTAATCGAATTCTTCTTGATGAAGTCTATTGCTGCACCTAAATCTTCAGTTGTCTCAAATGTTCTACCATCAATTTTAATAAGAGTCTGAGGCTTAAGTCTAATTGTTGTGTTAGGAAAATATCTATGAGCGATCAACTCACCGAATACAGTCTTGCCACTGAATCGCTTGCCACTAATAACAACAGATCCTCTATACCCATCTCTCCAATTATTCATGAGTTGGACCATATGTGCCAACTCAGTTTTTCGTCCTACCCAAAAAGACTCACCTATAAATCCTTGAGCAGCAAAAATATTAGAGTAGTGACGATTGTCATCAGGTATTTTTCTACTCTTAACATATCTGACTATTTTTTCTGCACTACTAAGAGACTCTTCTTGTGCAACATTTGCTAAAAAACTCTTAAGAAAAGTGCTTTTGGAAACGAACCACCTTTTTATATCCTGCACCCAAGCAGTCTGTTCTAGATTTATCTGACCGATCAGATATTGTTGTGAAGAGTATAAAAAACTCTGCTCCTGATCATAGACATGACTGATCTGAAGATGATCTTCTAATCTGGTTTTTATAATTTCTTGAAACTCTACAACTGACTCTAATTTCTTTTCTATAATGTCAATTACAATCTGGATAGGTTGAGAAATCTCTCCTGCATCATTTGTTAATTGAGCCACCTCGCTTCCTTCACTTGTTGCAAGGGCTAGTCGATTACGTACATTGACTAAGGCCATTTTCATGCTATTACCTATACCATCAAGCAACTCTTGAGCTTCTAGTATTACTGGTTGAATCTCTCCTTCCAGCCAGTGCTTTGTCACTTTCGAAAAGTTAATTTCTTTGTATTCAATCTGACTTTGAGTCACACTAGTCGGCACCTGAATCTCCTCAATCATCTGAGCAGTTATCACATCAGCTTTAGAATTATAAGCATTGTAATTATTGAAAGCTAATGCTTGCTGATCGATACTGTCTATATGCTTTATAATCTTTTGTGGCGCACTATTAAGTTGTTCGTTTATCAATTCTTGAGTCTGAAATCCAATAGACTTAATGCGCAAGATCTCTGTCTTTAATGAAGACGCAACTTCATTAATAACTTTAGTAAGAGACTTTAGGTCTTCATTTGTCTTAAGTACTTGCTCATGTTGCACCATCATAAGATCACTCTGAGACTTAATGTCCTCAATTTGTGATTTATAAATCGGCCAAGGGTCTGTTTTTAGAGATTGGTTTTCTAAATAATCCTCTTGATCACTTTGAGAGCCAAGTGATTTCATTTGAATATCAAAATATTGATCTACATACTCTCTTGCTTCGAGCACTTTTTCTTTTGACCGATCGATAAGTTCAAAAAGATCTATATCCGTCACGATATTCTCGACGCTTAGTATATATGACTTTTGAAATTCAAAGAGAATATCCCTCCATAAGACCAATAATGACTTAGTCTCCTTAATCCATGAGTAGTGCACAACAGTCTTTTCACATATTTCTAATAGTGAATCTTCTTTGATCGCATCTAGTATTGGAGCATCTTCAGTCGAAACTTCTACAGCTTCATGATCATGTCCATGTCCGTGCCCATCTTTTGATTTAACAGCCACATACCGCTCGGACTTCTCGCCTATCTCGATGGCTTTGTCACTTAATAACTGAAGACTTTCAGTTAAGTGCATCAGATGATCCTTAGGAATGCGGGCACTCCAAGTCTCCTCGATCTTTACATCAAGCAGTTCAATAAATTCTGAAAGCGACTGTTGCATATCTTGTTGAATACTCCTTATCTATCTTCTGTCCAAAAGTAAGAAGTAAGATAACTCTATCAAATCTATATTCTGTACAGCAATAAACTTGCCTAATACTATCTATAACTGCTTTAGGCGGGATGAATTTTGCTGTCACATACCTCTTTAAGGGATTCATGGATTCTTGCAGCTGTTTTAGACCAACTATAATCTTTACTTCTCTCCACCCCAGAGGCAGCCATTGAGGAAGCTTTACTGACATCTTTTGTTATGGATAAAAGCCCAAGAGCTATGTTCTCAACAGAGTGTGGATCAACATAAATAGCAGCAGATCCACAGATCTCTGACATAGCACTGTTAGCTGTAGTAATAACTGGAACTTCACATGCCATAGCCTCTAAAACAGGAAGCCCAAAGCCCTCTAATAAAGAGATATAACACATCGCCTCCGCAGCGCCAACTAGTTGAGGCACCTTACCATCTAAATGGCTTAGGTGGATGATATCATCTTTGTACTCAGCATTAGTTAAAGCCCTATTAACCTCTTCTGTCTGCCAAGCCATCCTTCCTGCTATAATCAAGCACATATCATCTTGAGTCACCTTTTTGTATTGGTCAAATGCGCGTATCAATTGAGCTACATTCTTCCGAGGGTGTATGGCGCCTAAGTATAGGAAGTAAGGTCTTGAACGAGTATAATATTTGCGACAAGCGATCTTCTCCTCATCTGAAAGTGGCTTAAACGTCTCAGTGACGCCATTCGCTATAATAGAAATCTTAGAGCTCGCTTGTGGATAGTTCTTGTTTATCACATTTGCAGTGAACTGTGAGATACTCAAGATTCTATCTGCCCGATCGATGAAAAGTGGAGTGTTTTTCTCCAAATATTTGAGATGGCTCGAACGGATGCCATCTGGATACCTTAAAAATGCCAAGTCATGAACGGTCAGAACAGATGGAATCTTAGTCTTGAGAGAAAGATAGCCATCCGGCGAAAAGAACAAATCAGGCTTTATTTTTTTCAACAAAGAAGGCAATCGCCACTCAAACCATAGCTTCCAAAGCAAAGGATGTCGAGCAGAAGGATATACGATATGGCGAGTTACATTAGGCC
>CALHUZ010000407.1 GCA_938039305.1 uncultured Saprospiraceae bacterium | reverse complement strand
TCGCTGCCATTGAACAAACCGTCACCATTAGTATCCTCACTGGCGTCATTTACACCATTTCCATTTGTATCCCAACAGCTAATTCCATTAGCACCTGTAGCACCCGTTGGGCCAGTTGCCCCTGTAGCTCCCGCTGGACCTGCTGGACCTTGTGCGCCTGTTGCTCCTGTTGCACCAACTGCGCCAGTGGCTCCAACTGCTCCTGTAGCACCTGTTGCTCCTGTATCTCCTTTCTCACCTTGGGCGCCTGTTGCACCCGCTGGTCCCGCTGGACCTTGTGCGCCGGTAGCTCCTGTTGCGCCAACTGCGCCTGTAGCACCAACTGCGCCCGTAGCTCCTGTTGCTCCTGTATCTCCTTTCTCACCTTGGGCGCCTGTTGCTCCTGTTGCACCGACTGCACCTGTAGCGCCAGTAGCACCTGCTGGTCCTGATGGACCCTGCGGTCCTGCTGGGCCTTGTGGTCCTGATGGACCCTGTGGGCCTGTCTCACCTTGTGGTCCTGCTGAACCAGACTCACCTGTTGCCCCTTGTGGGCCTGCTGGGCCTTGTGCACCGGCAGCACCATTTGGTCCAGACGGACCTGCTGGACCTTGTGGCCCTGTTTCTCCTTGTGGACCTGCTGCTCCTTGTGGACCATTAGATCCTGATGGACCTGCTGGACCTGCTGGACCATTAGGACCTGCTGGACCTTGTGGCCCTGCTGAACCTGCTATACCTGCAGGACCTGACGGGCCCATTGGACCTGTAGCGCCTGTTGCTCCGGTATCTCCTTGTGGACCTGAAGAACCCTGCGGACCGGCACCGCCCTGTGGACCCGATGGTCCTGCTGGACCTTGTGGACCTACTGGACCCTGAGGACCCGCGGACCCTGACGGGCCTGTTGCACCCTGAGGGCCTGCTGAACCAGCCTGACCAGTTTCTCCCTGTGGACCTGCTGGGCCAGTTGCACCTTGTGGACCTACTGGACCTTGAGGACCGGCTGATCCCGCAGGACCAGTTTCTCCTTGTGGGCCTTGCGAACCCTGTCCCCCATTAGCACCCTGTGGTCCCGCTGGGCCAACTGGGCCTTGTGGACCTGCTGGACCACCTGCTGGGCCTGCTGGGCCTATTAAATTTCCTGTTGTGAAGTTTGTGCCGTCAGAAAAAGTAAAGGTATAAGTACCATTACCATTATTGACTGTTGAGGTAATCCCTCTTCCAGTAGCTCCAGTAGCACCGGTTGGCCCTTGAGGACCAGCAATACCACCACCACCATCTAAACAAACCCATTCAGGGTCAGTCGGAATACCAGTATTTACTTGAAGACAACTATCAGATGTATTATATATGATAGCTCCTGTAAGAGGTGTAGGTATTCCATCTCTATCAACAGAAGACATCCTTGGCGGAATAAAAGCTTTATCAGAACTTTCCAGTTCTAAGATTGCTCCGTCATCGATAGTAGTTGGATCACCTCCAAGTTTGATTTGGGCATGTGATGTGGAAAAGCACAATATTGTGAAGCTGCAAACAACTGCTAACTTCAACCAATTGCGGTAAATGGATTGCTCTAAACACAATTTCATCTTAGGTTAAGTTTTAACATTAAATAAATCTTGGCCAAACGAATTTTACACGTTGCAAGCCTTAACTCGTAATCAATTCTCAAAAGGAATGGGGCTCCTTTAATCCGATTTTGACGAAAAAGTCAATCAAAACCACTAGTTTATCTGCCGAAGCGAAATATAGGAATTAAACATATAGCAACATTAACAATGCGTCTCATAATTACTACTCAATTGATCATTTAACAACCTGATACCCAATTTATGGTACTATTAAATATGCTTCCAAAAAAACGAAAAATTAAGATCGAAAAAAGGTTCCTAAAATCTACTTTTTTTTCGCTTGAAAGTCATAAAATCACCTCTATAAATACTCAAAAGATGTTACACATATTATAATAATACTACATTTGTTTTCGATAGTTTAGAATAAAATAGTAAGAATCACAGCGTATGCTAGAAAACAACAACTTAACGGCATGATCTAATATTAGAAGTTTGTCATACTCATTTTACAGGCTATAAAAAGCATCATCAGTTTAGAGAAAAATCCAACTTATATGAGCTCTTCAAAGACTCGAAAAGCAACAATTCGATGTCGAAACAGCTCATGAAAATTGGTCAGAATTTAGTGATCTTCAATCTCCCTCGGTCCATATGAATGCCACATTCAGCTAACACAATAAATTTATTTAGCCTTACCTTGCGGCTTGATTCAGTAGGAGCATAAAATTGATGACATTATATGGGTAAGATAATAGCAATTGCCAATCAAAAAGGAGGTGTTGGCAAGACAACAACCGCCATAAATCTTGCGGCAGCTCTTGCCATCCTTGATAGAAAAATACTCTTAGTTGATGCAGATCCTCAAGCTAATGCCACCTCCGGATTAGGTATTGACGAGACTTCGTTAAAGACAGGCATTTATGACTGTCTTATCGATCCGAGCAAGATAAAAAGCAGCATATTACCTACCGAAGTGCCAAATCTTGACATCCTTCCGTCGACAATCGATCTTGTCGGAGCGGAGGTAGAATTGGTCAATAGAGACAAGCGAGAATACGCTCTAAAGAAGACACTAAAGAAGGTTCGAGATGATTATGATTTCATTATCATTGATTGCCTTCCATCTTTGGGCTTGATAACAATCAACGCCCTTACCGCGGCTCACTCAGTAATCATACCTATCCAATGTGAGATATTTTCTCTTGCTGGACTAGGCAAACTAAAGAATACAATTGCCGCCATCAAGCAGGAATACAACGAGAAACTGACCATAGAAGGAATTCTATTGACTATGTATGATAAGAGGTTACGAATGGCGAAGATGGTAGCCGATGAACTTAAAGAAATGGTTTCAGATTATGTCTTCAAGACTATCATACATAGAAATTCAAAAATAGGAGAATCTCCAAGTGTTGGCAAACCCGTCATTATGTATGACGCTACGAGTACAGGTGCAGTGAATTTTTTAAACTTAGCCACAGAATTTCTAAACATCAATAACGACTTAAAATAACCTGCAGAAATAAAAATTATGAGTAAGTCTAACAAAAAGGATGTGGGAAAAGGTATCAGAGCTTTACTATCTAATATTGACAAGAAAGAATCACGCAAGGGAAATACTGTATTAAAATCTGGGCAAAATGAAACACCCAACAAACTACCCTTGGCCTATATCGAGCCAAATCCATATCAACCCAGAACTGAATTTGATACAGAAAAACTTGAAGAGTTAATTCAATCTATATCTACTCACGGCATCATCCAACCTATCGCCGTCAGAAAGTTAAATTCTAAAGCCTATCAGATAATATCAGGCGAAAGAAGATGGCGAGCTGCCAAGCATCTTAAATTAGAAAAAGTCCCTGTCCACATATTGGAGGCTGATGATCAAGCGATGCTCGAAATCGCATTGCTAGAAAACATACAACGTGCAGATCTAAATGCAATTGAAATATCCATTTCATATCAAAGATTGATTGACGAATGCAACCTAACCCATGAAGAGCTTTCAGAGAGATTAGGAAAGAAAAGAAGTTCGATAACTAATCACCTTAGACTTCTAAAATTGTCTCCTTCAGTCCAAGAAGCAGTTAGTCAAGACAAGATTTCTATGGGTCATGCTAAGGTACTTGCAGGAATAGAACGCGTGGAGATTCAAACTATGATTTTAGGCAGAATCATGAGGGATGGGCTTTCTGTGCGAGCGACTGAACAAATCGTAAAAGCTGCAACAACTAGTAAGAAGAGAAACACTCCATCAACTCCATCTGTGGATGCCAATCTGGAATCTGTAAAAAAGAAGATGTCAGAGTTATTAGGAACATCAGTTCAAATAAGCAGAAACGGATCAGGAAAAGGATATTTGAAAATTCCATTTTCTTCTGATTCAGAACTGAATGATGTAATTGAAGTTATCATGGACAAATAGCCACAGTGAAACTAAAGTTGACATTCATATTTTTTACATTTTTTCAACTGCTCAGTTATGCGCAATCCTCACGTGCAGATAGACCGACTCAGAATAGTGAAGTGATAGAGGAGTCCAATAATTCAAAAAGTGAAAATTCATTTACTTCTATTTTTTATGGGCAACCTGGCAAAGCTGCATTATACTCATTGATCATACCAAGTGGAGGCCAATTTTACAATAAAAGATATTGGAAAGTGCCTTTAGTATT
>CALHUZ010000406.1 GCA_938039305.1 uncultured Saprospiraceae bacterium | reverse complement strand
TCTCCGCAAAACAGAATTGGCGAATAAGCAAGGAGCTCATAGATTAGAAAGAGCCCAGTATTTTTATAATTATAATCAGGAATTATCTGCTGATCTGAATAGCGATTTTATGTGGGAGTTGAATATTGTAGAAGGAGTAGGGCATGACTATCGAAAGATGAGTGCTGCAGCCGCAGAAATTCTGTATGATTAACTAATTTTTTAATGTGCGACCTCTCCGTGGTCGACTGTGTTTTATGTTCTTTTTTATATTCATATGTCACCTCTCCGAGGTGAATAAATTATGCGAATAGAACAGAGAGAGAATTAACGTTAGTATAAAAACCTCTGGCCAGCTACCTGTTCATAGAGGAAGGTTTAAGCCATCGGTGTATGATTGCACTGAGATATCGTTTGGCGTTTACATTTTAGAATAGTAACCGTGACAAGGATGGAGTTCTTTTACAAGAACCCTAATGAAAGCTGATTGTAAGAGCCCCATAGCGGGGCGACATGTTAATAGCCGATGGTTTTAACCATTGGTAAATGATTGCATCCTTATGTTGTTTGGCGTGTGTTTTTAATTTTCAAAAACCATGACAGACTAGCGTGGTTTCAGGACGAAAAAATAGATGAGACGTTTCGGCAAAGCGATGCTGCCTGTAGAGATTAATGTGAAGCTTGAAATTAAAAACAAACATCAATCATCTTCAATCGGCAATCGACTCATATAAAACATGATAAAACCACCGATGATAAAAAGTATCTTAATTAGAAACGAGCCAAGAGGCCCCGCCAAATTATCAATAAAAGTCAAAGGTTTAAGACTAAGCCCAACCATCGCTAAGATCAAGGAAACGAATCCAAGAACAATGAGTAAATATGCGATAACAGTGTAGGTGACTCTATTCATAAGAGAAATGGTTTGAAGTCAAAACTATAATTTCTACAGCTCATTTATCGAGCTGCTATTAGCATTCTATTTGGCGTAAGCCATACTATAAATGAATCACTTCGCCATATGCTGCAGCAGATGCTTCCATCACAGCTTCACTCATCGTAGGGTGTGGATGTACTGTCTTCACAATCTCCATACCTGTAGTCTCAAGATTTCTCGCAACTACGATCTCTGCTATCATCTCTGTTACATTAGAACCGATCATGTGCGCTCCAAGAAGCTCACCATATTTTGCATCATAAATGACTTTTACGAATCCCTCTTTTGCTCCAGATGCCGATGCTTTTCCTGATGCTGAAAATGGAAACTTACCCAACTTGACTTCGTATCCAGCCTCCTTTGCTTGTGCTTCAGTCATACCAACTGATGCCACTTCAGGTACGCAGTATGTACAAGAAGGGATGTTGTCATAGTTAAGTGGTTGTGGATGATGTCCAGCTATCTTTTCTACACAGATGATGGCTTCTGCAGTCGCGACATGTGCCAGTGCGGCTCCAGGTACTGCATCGCCTATGGCATATACGCCAGGTACATTGGTTGCGTAGTATTCATTTACTTGGATCAAGCCACGCTCAGTTTTGATACCCAGTGTTTCTAATCCTATATCCTCTGTATTAGGTGTGACACCAGCTGCGGAAAGAACGAGATCACATTCAATCTCCTTAATGCTGTCGTCTTTGCGGCTTTTAACTGTCACGTAGACTTTTTTGCCTTTTGATTCGACCTTCTCGACTGAAGAGTTAGCCATCACATTGACGCCTTTCTTCTTAAAGATCTTACCTAATTCTTTAGAAACATCTTTATCTTCTCTTGGTAGTAATCCTTGTTCGAGATATTCGACCACTGTGACTTCGGTTCCCATAGTAGAGTAGAAGTATGCGAATTCTACACCGATAGCACCTGCTCCCATCACAACGATGGCTTTTGGCTGCTTAGGAAGTGTCATTGCTTCTCGATATCCTATGACGGTTTTGCCATCTATAGGTATGTGAGGTAGTTGCTTTGCCCTTCCACCAGTAGCTATGATGATATGATCTCCGCTGATCTCCTCTTTCTTCCCATCTGCTTTGGTGACTTCTACTTTTTTCCCTCTGATCAGTCGACCGTATCCTTCGATCACAGTGATATTGTTCTTTTTCATTAAGAAGTTCACGCCTTTACTCATCCCCTCAGCCACACTTCTACTGCGCTTCACAACTTTACCAAAATCCGCTTTTGCACCTGAAATTTTGAGACCGTAGTCCTCTGCATGATTCATGTATTCGAATACTTGAGCGCTCTTGAGAAGTGCTTTCGTAGGGATACAACCCCAGTTGAGACAGACGCCTCCAAGGTTTTCCTTTTCTATGATGGCTACTTTGAGACCTAACTGTGAGGCTCTGATTGCTCCTGGATATCCACCAGGTCCACTTCCTATGATGACAACATCGTACTTCATGATTTCTCTTTATGGTTTTAACAAGCAACTTCTACTGGCCTGACTCAATAAGATGACTTATGTCAAATACTGCGCCATTGTCGCCAATTTTCTTAGCACAAATATAACTTATTAGAAACGTAATCTACTTTGGCCTTCATTTGGGAAAAGCGCTGATTATTCTATGTAAATGTCTTATCAGAGTAGATTGTTTTTTTACCTTGCCATTCGTATTACTAATTAACCGATTCTTATGGCTGCGAAGAAGAAAATCGCTGTGTTTCCTGGTTCATTTGACCCAATAACTAAAGGGCATGTAGACATTGTGAAGAGAGCCCTTCCATTATTTGATGAAGTAATCCTCGCTGTTGGTATCAACTCCATCAAAAGCGGGCTTTTCCCTTTGGATCAACGACTTGGATGGTTAGAGGCCGTATTTGCTGATGAACCAAAGGTTAAGGTAGATCACTTTGAAGGTCTAACCGTTCACTTTTGTCAAAAAGTAGGAGCCAATTATCTGATCAGAGGCCTACGTAATGCATCTGATTTTGACTACGAAAAGACGATCTCTCAGCTTAATACGATCATAGGTGATGATCTGGATACGGTCTTTTTTATTAGTAAACCAGAATTCTCTCATATCAGCTCGACGATCGTACGCGAGATCATCAAAGGCCAAGGTGCGACGGATGCATTCTTGCCAGAGCAAATCAAAATATAACACGAAGCATTATAAAGATGTGTGGTCCTTCTTGGATCACTTTTGTAAATAATAGATCGCGAAGATTGTCAGGCTTAACATGTCAACAATAGTTACCTTCGCCGCACAATTAAAAATTGATTGATTATGGCTAATGCGATTCATAAAATCCCAACTGTTTCTAACGAGAAAGTTCTTGACTACCTACCTGGAAGTGCTGAGAAAAAAGAAGTCCTTTCGGAGATTGCTCGACTGAAGAGCACTAAGACTGCTATACCGATGATCATCGATGGGAAGGAGGTTTTTAGTAGACAAAAAGTGAACGTTGCAGCACCTCACGAAATCCATCACAGTTTAGGATATTACACTAAAGGATCAACTAATCATGTAAAAGATGCCATCACTGCAGCACAAAGAGCGAAGGATGATTGGATGAATATGCCTTGGAGTGATAGGGCAGCGATCTTCTTGAAAGCAGCTGATCTAATCGTAGGTCCACGACGTGCATATTTTAATGCTTGTACGATGATGGCTCAATCAAAGAATATTTACCAAGCAGAGATAGACGCTATCGCAGAGTGGGCTGATTTTCTAAGGTTCAATGTTCAGTATGCCGCTGACATATATCAACAACAACCTAACAGTGCACCAGGCATCTGGAATAGTTTAGAATACCGACCACTTGAAGGTTTTGTATTTGCATTGACGCCTTTCAATTTTACGGCGATCAGTGGAAATCTTCCTTGTGCTCCAGCATTGATGGGTAATACAGTTGTTTGGAAGCCATCAGAATCACAAATTTATTCAGCTATCGCAGTGATGAGAATCCTTATGGAAGCAGGCCTTCCTGATGGTGTTATCAATCTTATCTATCCGGATGGTCCTGCAGCAGGTAAAGTCATTTTTAATCATAAAGATTTTGCAGGATTACATTTTACAGGAAGCACAGGCGTATTCAATACTCTATGGCAGACTATAGGTACTAACCTTTCAAAGTATACAAGTTACCCAAGAATAGTAGGGGAAACTGGAGGTAAGGATTTTGTGGTAGCACATCCATCTGCAGATGCAGAGCAACTTTCAGTTGCGCTTCTTAGAGGATCCTTTGAATTTCAAGGGCAGAAGTGTTCTGCTGCATCTCGTGCATACATACCGAAGAGTTTGTGGCCTAATGTTAAGAAGAGGTTGCTCGATGATATGAAGACCCTTAAGATGGGATCAGTAGAAGATTTTTCTAATTTCATTAACGCAGTCATTGACGCGAAGGCGTATAAGAAAATAACAGGTTATATAGCTGCAGTTTCAAAATCAAAAGATGCTAAGATTATCGCGGGAGGAAAGTATAGTGACAAAGAAGGTTACTTTATAGAACCTACTGTGATCGTTGCCAAAGACCCTATGTATCGCACTATGTGTGAAGAGGTATTTGGCCCAGTATTGACGATCTATGTTTATGAAGATAAGAAGTTCGCAGAGATGTTAGAGATCGTAGATAGCACATCTCCATATGCATTGACTGGAGCCATTTTCGCTACAGATCGTGCAGCGGTGATTCAAGCATCAAAGGCATTACAATTTTCAGCAGGTAACTTCTATATAAATGATAAGCCAACGGGAGCGGTTGTTGGCCAACAACCATTTGGAGGTGCGAGAAGATCTGGAACGAACGATAAGGCAGGATCTATTCTGAATCTATATCGCTGGATATCACCAAGAACGGTCAAGGAAACATTTGCCGCACCAAGGGATTATAGATATCCTTTTTTGGGTGAGTAATTA
>CALHUZ010000405.1 GCA_938039305.1 uncultured Saprospiraceae bacterium | reverse complement strand
GAGATAGCTATTAACCCAGGTGGGTCATACAAAGGAGATGCTAAGAGAATCATAGCCAAGGCAACTGCTGGAGATAGATATTTCATCGAAGATATCAAGTGTAAGTGCCCTGGAGATATTGCATCAAGAGATCTTGGTACGATGTCATTCACTATTAAGTAAATTAACAACAACAGTCACATAGATGAACGCTTTCAAATTATTTGGTTTCTTGATGTTGATGATGGCTTCGCTATCGTTGATTAGTCAGGATGATGATTTTTTCCTTCAAGGTGATGATGCAGCACCAGATGTTATGGAGTCTTCAGAATTTGGAGAAGATGACAATGAGTACTTAGACGGTATCGTCAAAAGAACCACTGGTGAAGACATGAGAATCTTAGACTACGCTCCTATCGAAGAGATAGATATAGTTTGGGAAAAGAGAATCTGGAGAGTCATTGACTTACGTGAAAAGATGAATCAACCTTTTCGCAATGAGGATAGACCATTATTCACTATCCTTAAGGATCTTGCTGACAATGGAGATATAAAAGTGTTTACCGATGAGTCATTTAAAGAGTCTCTAGGAGCAGATGATTTGACTCAACTATTAAATAAAGTAGATACTTCAGTTGTTTATGATCCAGAGACTTATGAAGAGCGCATCGAGATCACAGAGAGCCCGATTAACCCTTTAGATGTCAAGAAGTACAGAGTGAAGGAAGTGTGGTATTTTGATAAGAAGCATTCAGTGATGAAGGTTCGTATCTTAGGAATTGCACCGATCATAGATGTGTTTGATGAGGAGACAGGTGTTTTTAAGTATCCTCAAATACTATTTTGGGTTTATTATCCAAAGGCTAGAAAGTATCTTGGACGAGAACTGGTTCCTAACAATTTCAATGATGTAGCTCCGACAAGTTGGGGTAAGTTATTTGAAGATCGATTTTTTGCAAGTTATATAACTAAAGCATCTAACTCACTTGGATTGCGTCTTGAAGACATACATCCAGATTCTGAGTATGATCGATTGTTACAATCAGAGCTTATCAAGCAAGACTTGTTCAACTTTGAACATGACCTTTGGTCTTACTAAGAAAGACAGTGTGACTTAAAATATACAAGCCATCTCGCGAAAGTGAGGTGGCTTTTTTTGTGTTTGGCGAGAGCAATTTAGACAAGTTAGTCTTAGCCACTTGTTTTGGGGAAAACGAGTAATGAGCAAAAGCCCGTTGTTAAGACTTTATTTCATAAATGACGGGTGGCATGAACATTTGCCTTCTGACAACTTAAGACTACATTGGTAAATGAGGCTCTCCCTTAATCAAACTTCTTGCGATAATTAACCTCTGTATCTCTGATGTGCCTTCATAGATCTGAGTGATCTTGGCATCTCGCATAAGTCTTTCAACGTGATATTCTTTAACATAGCCATATCCTCCATGGACTTGCACGGCCTCGACAGTAGACTTCATAGCCACCTCAGAAGCAAAGAGTTTTGCCATTGCTGCGGCTGTAGCATAGTCTTGTCCATTGTCTTTCATCCAAGCAGCACGATAAATCATTAATCTCGCTGCTTCGATCTCCATGTGCATATCAGCGAGCTTAAAAGATACTGCTTGATGCTGGTTGATTGGTTTTCCAAATGCCTTGCGCTCAGCTGCATAACTACGAGCTAACTCATAAGCACCTGAGGCGATACCCAATGCTTGTGCAGCTATGCCTATACGGCCGCCATCAAGCGTCTTCATGGCATACTTAAAGCCAAAGCCTTCATCTCCTAATCTATTTCCCTTAGGGACCTTGACATCATTGAACATCACTGATGATGTGTCAGATGATCTGATACCTAGCTTGTCTTCTTTAACACCAGTTGTAATGCCTTCTGATGATGCATCTACTATAAAGGCGTTAATGCCTCTATGTGCTGCTTCCCGATCTGTCTGAGCGATGACCACATAGGCTCCTGCCTTCTTACCGTTGGTGATCCAGTTCTTGGTTCCATTAACGAGGTAGTAATCTCCTTTGTCCTCAGCAGTCGTCTGTTGGCTGGTAGCATCACTTCCTGCTTCAGGTTCTGACAGGCAAAAGGCGCCGATCATTTCTGCGGAAGCTAACTTAGTTAAGAATTTTTGTTTTACTTCCTCACTTCCATATTTCTCTACCCCCCAACATACTAATGAGTTGTGGGCTGACATAATAACGGAACATGAGTTGTCTACTTTGGATAACTCCTCAATTGCTATGGCATATGAAATAGTATCCATCCCGCTTCCTCCGTACTTTGTATCAATCATCATCCCCATGAATCCCATTTCGCCTAGCATTTTCACTTGCTCGGTAGGGTGGGTCATATTAGTGTCTCTTTCTATCACACCTTCCTTAAGTTCGTTTTGTGCGAAGTCTCGAGCCGCTTGGCGGATCATGAGGTGTTCTTCCGATAATGAGAAATCCATAGTTCTTGATTTGACTATAAATTTAACTCAGAGTACAGAGAATTGTTGGATGAAGCTCCGAAAACTATTGGCATTTATCTGATCGAATTGTCAAATCTGCACTGAGAATGAGCGATAGTTTAATGAAAGACTTCTTCACTTAGGCTTAAGGCTTTTGAAAAAGCTTTTAAGTCTACATCTATTGGGATGTCATTGGCAACGAAGTATTCTATCATCCTTTCCATGGGCATATTACCTGTTAGTTCATCTCTGGCCATGGGGCATCCGCCATAACCTTTGATGGCACCATCATATCTCAGGCATCCGCTGTTATAAGCTGCGTGTACTTTTTCTTCCCATCTGTCAGGTGTAGTGTGAAGGTGCGCACCAAAGTCGACATCAGGAAAAAGGGGGATAAGATTAGAAAAGAGATATGAGATGTTGTCAGGAGTAGAAACACCTATGGTATCGGATAAGTTAATGATCCGGACGCCAAGCGCATACAAGTCGCTTACCCATCTTTCTACTATCTCAACGCTCCACTCATCTCCATAAGGATTACCAAATCCCATGGAGATATAGACTACAAGTTTTTTCTTATTCTTTATAGTGATGCTTTGGATGTCAGCGACGCGCTGCAAAGACTTTTCGATAGTTGCATTGGTGTTTCTAATTTGAAAGGTCTCAGAAATAGAAAAAGGAAAACCTAAATAGTCTATCTCTTCAAACTCAATCGCTTGATGAGCCCCACGCGTGTTAGCTACAATGGTTAGTAGTTTGGATGACGTGGTTTCTAATTTTAAAAGTTTTATAAGCTCAGCCGTATCTCTCATTTGAGGAATCGCTTTAGGAGATACGAAACTCCCGACATCGATAGTGTCAAAACCTACTTGCAAAAGCTGATTCGCATATTTGGCTTTGAGTGAAGTAGGAATAAATTCCTTGATGCCTTGCATGGCATCTCGAGGACATTCTATGAGTTTTACATTTGCCATTAATCTACCAGACCTAAGTTTGTATTACACCTACGTTAAAAGGCTCCACTGGTGCATGATCTGCAGCTTCTATACCTCTAGAAATGATAGACCTTGTATCCGCTGGATCTATGATTCCATCTACCCATAAACGAGAAGCGGCGTAGTATGGAGATGTTTCTTCTTCGTACTTCTTACTGATGTGATCCATGATATTTTGTTGCTCCTGAACTGTCGGCTCCTTGCCTTTAGATTTCATCGAAGCCACTTGTATTTGCATGAGTACTTTGGCCGCTTGACTGCCACCCATCACAGCGATTTTAGCTGAAGGCCATGCAAACATAAATCTTGGGTCGTAAGCTCGCCCGCACATGGCATAGTTGCCAGCACCATATGAATTGCCTAATACAATTGTAAACTTTGGCACTGTACTATTAGATACTGCGCTAACCATTTTTGCACCGTCTTTTATAATGCCACCATGTTCTGATCGACTACCTACCATGAATCCAGTCACGTCGTGAAGAAATACAAGTGGGATTTTCTTTTGATTACAATTCATAATGAATCGCGCCGCTTTGTCAGCGCTGTCAGAATAAATTACACCACCGAATTGCATTTCGCCTTGAGCACTTTTAAGTACCTCTCTACTATTGACAACTATGCCTACTGACCATCCATCGATACGTGCGTAGACACATATGATGGTCTTTCCATAGTCCTTTTTGTATTCAGTCCACTTGCCATCATCTACGATTGCTTTAAGCAGTTCACGCGTTTTATATGGCTTTGTTCTATCTGATGGGAATATCTGATAAAGCTGCTCTTTAGTATATTCAGGTGGCGAAGACTGAGTTCTATCAAAACCTGTTTTTGGCTGAGGGCCAAATTGGTTTACTAAGTTCCTAATCGTATCCAAGCACTCTTCATCGGTATCACATTTATAATCTACAACACCGGATATTTCAGTCTGTGTAGCAGCACCACCTAAAGTCTCGTTGTCTACATCTTCTCCTATGGCCGCCTTCACTAAGTATGGTCCAGCCAAATAAATGCTACCGGTACCATTGACAATAAGGGATTCGTCTGACATGATCGGAAGATAGGCACCACCTGCTACACAACTACCCATGATGGCTGCAACTTGTGGGATACCTTTCGCTGACATGACAGCATTGTTTCTAAAGGTGCGACCGAAGTGATCAGCATCTGCAAATACCTCATTTTGCATCGGAAGATATACGCCTGCGCTATCTACTAAGTATATAATCGGAAGACGATTTTCAATTGAAATCTCTTGAGCCCTTAGATTTTTCTTACACGTCATCGGAAACCATGCACCTGCTTTTACAGTAGCGTCATTAGCTACGATCACGCAAAGTCTTCCTGATACATGGGCTAA
>CALHUZ010000404.1 GCA_938039305.1 uncultured Saprospiraceae bacterium | reverse complement strand
AGAGAGTAGATTGCATAAGTACCCTAATTTGCGCGACTTAGTATTCCTAGTCTATTTAAAATCCGAAATAGAAAGGCTCTCTTTCGCCAAGACGAGGTCCGAAGGTTCATTAGATGAGATGATGACAAGTCGATCTGAACTGTAGTCTGACAAAAGGCTCTGAAGCCATGCTTTTGATGGTTCATCCAGAAAGGAACCCGGCTCATCAAGCAGTAGCAAACCTGAGTCACAAAGGATACTCAATCCTAAGCCAAGGCGCTGTGTCTGGCCACTTGACATAGAGGCGATGCCTTGTGAGTGCTTTACAGAAAGCCCTACTCTATCATAGAAATCAGAGATGGAAAGACCACCTCTTAACTTCTTGAAAGTGAAGAAGTAATCTACCATTTCTTCAACTGTTAGTTTACCTATCAATCCAACGTGTGGGCCCCAAAGTGAACAGGTTTTATAGATGTCATCCCTGTCGATATTTGCGCCGTCATGATTGGTATAAGAGATATCTCCCACCGTCGGAGATAGATAGCCTGAAACCATCTTGACGAGTGTGGACTTACCAGATCCATTAGCTCCTTTGATGCCATAGATAGTACCTGAAGAGAATGAATAATTGACGTTGCGCAGTATCCACTCCGATGTGTAGCGCTTACTCACTTCTGACAACTTAATATTCATCTGATCTCATTTTTCTGAAACCACGAATAATTCCTTTCTCACTATTGGCAATAAACTGAAGCACCTCATCTTTTAATGGGTCATCCTGTATCTCTTTTTCTAATTGTCGTAATCCTATCGATAAGTTCTGGTGCTTGACAAATAGGATGCGATAGATCTCATGGATCCGTTTGATTGTATCTGAATCAAATCCTCTTCTCTTCAGTCCGATCTTATTCACTCCAACATAAGAAAGCGGCTCGCGAGCCACTCTGATATATGGAGGTACATCTTTTCTAACAAGCGTACCACCACCTATGAAAGCATGATCTCCTATCTTGACAAACTGCTGCACTGCTGTCATACCACCGACGATGGCATGTGCGCCGATATAGACATGTCCCGCTAACTGAACATTGTTAGCCAGGATAGCGTATTCATCGACTAAGCAATCGTGTGCTACGTGTGCATAAGCCATGACCAATGCGCTCTTCTTAATCTGTGTGGTTCCTGTGGCTCGAGTACCACGGTTGATCGTACAGTACTCTCTGATGGTGACCTTGTCGGATATCTCTAAAAATGTCTTCTCATCAGAATACTTCAAGTCTTGTGGATCTCCTCCTACTATAGCACCTTGAAATACCTTACACTCCTTCCCTATTCTCGTACCGCTCTTGATACATGCATGCGCACCGATCCAACTATCATCACCTATCTCAGTATCTGCTTCGATGGTAACGAAAGGTTCTATAGTCACGTTAGCGCCTATCTTAGCTTTAGCATGTATGAGCGCGTGAGAACTATGAGACATTTGATAATGGGTTTGACTACGGATTTCTCTTGATGATCTGAGCTGTAAGCTCACCCTCTGATACAATACTATCTTCTACATAAGCCGTGCCTTGCATCTGGACAATCCCTCGACGTAATGGACTCATGAGTTCCATCTTTAGAATCAAAGTATCACCTGGGATTACTTTCTTTTTGAATTTTACATTATCCATCTTTAGGAAGTACGTATCCCACTCAGATGGATCATCAACATCCTTTAATGCTAAGAGCCCACCTGTCTGTGCCAATGCTTCCATCTGAAGTACTCCCGGAAAGATAGGATTTCCTGGAAAGTGTCCTTGAAACATCGCTTCGTTGAAGGTGACGTTTTTTACACCTACCACCATAGTATCTGTGATCTTGATGATCCGATCAATCAGTAAGAATGGATATCTATGAGGAAGAAAACTTTGGATCTTCATCGTATCATATACAGGCGGAATCGTAGGATCGTAAACAGGCTTGTTTTTAAGCTTTATTACTTTCTGAAGCATCGGCTTCAGATGTGCTAGGAGGGCTGCATTGCCAGTGTGACCCGGTTTTTTGGCGATTACTTTAGCTTTTAGGCGATGTCCAAGTATACTCAGATCCCCGATCAGATCAAGGGCCTTATGTCTTGCAAGTTCGTTGCTATATTTGAGTGTATATCCTTTCTTGAATCGCTCTATGATCTCATCCTTATTATCTTTCTTAAGAAGGTCGAGTGCATTGGACAATTGACCAACGGCATCTCCTTCAGATGCGATCAATACAGCATTGTCTAAACTACCTCCTTTGATCAGGTCTTTCTTGCACAACTCCTCTAACTCTGATGTCAATACAAATGTCCTTGCATCACATATCTCACTGAATGAATCGCCTTCTGTATAGTGTGCGTGCTGTCCACCGACATCACCTGAGTCGTAAGACAGAATCACATCGATGCTCAACTCCTCATGAGGAATGATCGTATAGGATGCACCTGAGACTGGATCCGTGAAGTTGATCACTTCGTCTATAACCCAATTCTTATCATGAGCAGCTTCTTGCTCTTTGCGATGTGCCAAGAGCTTCTCAAAGAAAGGCTTGGCACTACCATCGAGAATAGGTATCTCAACTCCGTCTACTTGTATCTCAGCATTGCTAATAGATGCTCCCCATAAAGCTGCCATAATGTGCTCTATCGTTCTGACTCCTGCTGCGCCTCGGGATATATCTGTACTTCTATCTGTAGAACAGATGTTCTTAACATCTGGCATGATGACATGCTCGAGGT
>CALHUZ010000403.1 GCA_938039305.1 uncultured Saprospiraceae bacterium | reverse complement strand
TATTTTGGACAAACACTATCGTCCTTTTGCATCTGGAGTAAGTGCGCCGGGGATCAACGCTATCATTTCCATTAAGGGAGAGTTTTAAAGTGTTAGTCTAAGTTTTACCTGTTTATCAAGTTTCATGATATGTGTTCTTTGTTATTTGTCGCAAGTCCATCCCCTGCCACTCCCGCTTGAAGCAGGACAGGCTTTCCAAAAGGGGATATCAAAAAACTATGAGTCAAAAAGTAACACTCCATCCTATTCTAAAAGAGGAAAGTCAGAGGTCTCTGAAACATCTTGCATATAGCATTCTAATTATTCTTTTGCAAGATTGATACGGATGGCCTCACTCATACCCATATCCGAATTAAGCACAATTGTTCTTGAAGTCTTTCCATCATCGATATTAACAGCTGTAGTATTAGGTGGTATCTCACCGATGTTGTCAGCTCGCAGGATAATATAGTTTTCTGGTTTTGTCAGAAAATACTTGAATCTCACCTTCTCTTGTTTCACCTCGAAGTACTTGACAATCCATTCATCATTAATCTTAATGGAGATGACATCGTTGTCAATTTTTCCATCATCCCATACACTTATGGTAATGGCAGTATTTTTAACTTCTACAGAATCCTTGAGTATCACATCACGATTTGTCAGGTGAAGAGGAATGGCCTCTGCTAATCTATAAGTGATCTTAAAGAGTACATTATTGACTTCATATGCGATAAACGAAAGTGTATTATTTTCTAATCTCCATGCTCCATCGCGATTACTTTCGTAGCTCTCTACTTTTATATTAGGAGGGAAAACCCAAACGTAATTAAAGGTTCGAAATCCATCTGGCTTTGCAGAGTTTCCATAATCTCCATCATTATCGGGCTCGACATCATTCTGATATATATACAACCCGTCTTTAATGATGAGCTCCTCTCTTAAGGTATCTTCTTTAATCAATGAAAAGCTTCCTTGATTAAAGAGGATGTGATTATAATCTTCATTGATAATCGGTACGATTTTATAATCACTTGGCGAGATAAAAGTAAATTCATCTTCAGGCATTCTATCCTTCTTTATAAAATGCCAACTCTGAAACCCTCGTGATTCTACTTTGGTATAATCCTTATAGGTGATCCCATCTTCATTGAGATATCTTATGAAGTCTGTATTGAAATTTTGCGCGAGTGACATTTGCGAAAGCGACAACATCAAGAATATGATAACTAAGAATGTGCTGGGCTTTACTTTCATTGTGATATTGAATAAAATCGTAATATATCCAGTATATCGCGAATACAATCCTATCGTAGTGTTAAAAATAAATAAGACCCATACAAAAGAATACTACTGGACATATTAATAGAAGTATCGTATAGGGTTGCGATAGAAACTGTCTGTCTTAGTTAGTAGATGTTGCTCTTAGAACGGAGTTTCATTTGAGGCATATTTATCCCTGAAAAGGGCATTGTAAAGAGTGTATGGGCCTTTTGTGTTAGACAGTTGACATAAGGTGTGCATAATGACTTTTAAAAAACAATGTGGCATATAATGTGCTTTTATCAGTCTGAATTCTTGTTGCTATTACTCACAATATCCAATGGATATTTTTTAGACCAGGAATCCCCCCACAACATGTACCAACTCACTCAATAGCCCTTCTCTACAGTTTATCTGTTTAACCCCGAGAATTGAAAACATGTGTGGAAAAGTCACTTTTTCATCGCTAGCTATGCTGGTGATGATAATGATGAGTATTAAAGGAAATGCTCAATCAACTAATTATGTAAATCCGTCTTCTGAGAAGTCAAATAATCTAAGCGAAGTATTCTCAGACTATCAATTAAGTACATATCAAAAGGCCTCAAACTTAAAAAGTGGTCACTCTATAGAAACGATAGAACTCACTCTATCTCAATCGCTGAATGTCACAATTGAACTTACTGAAGCGGACATTCTATCTAAAGATTATAAGATAAGTCTAGTGGATGATAGCGAGCTTGTAGACATGAACGATATCGCAAAACCGTATAGAGGATATATAAAAGGTCATGCTGGAAACTCTATACGCTTAACCATCTTAGATGATCAGTTATATGGGCATGTCGAATATCAGGACAATAAGTACTTCATAGAGCCAGCCAAGACATTTGACAAAAGTCTTCATAAAAGCTTGATGGTGGTATATACTGCAGATCAAGTCAAAAAAGATCACGACACATCATGTGGTGCCACAGCTTCGCAAGCAGAAGAAAAAAGAAAAGGAGAATATCAAAAAAAGGCTGGAGATTGTCACATCACAGACTTAGCTATCGCTTTAGATTATAGCTATTGGGTGCTACACGACGGCACAGAAGGAGCCATCAATCAATCTATAGCGGTCATGAACATGGTCGCTGGATCATATGAGAACGCTTTTGCTGATGATGTGCGATTTGAAATAGTAGAGCACTTTGTTTCCAACTGTGATACATGCGATCCATGGATAACTTCAGTCAATGCAAATCAACTCTTAGATGATTTCACGGCATGGGGACCCACTGGCTTCACAGCTAATCATGATATCGGACAATTCTGGACAAACAGAAATCTTTGTGGAGATAATGGAAGTTGCAGTATAGCAGGTTTAGCTTGGATAGGAGCTATATGTGGTACTTATAGATATCACATACTTGAAGATTTTACAACTTCTGCTTGGCAGCTCAGAGTGCTTGTAGCACATGAGATGGGCCATAACTTTGGTGCTAACCATGATGCCTCTGGTAGCCAAGACATCATGGCTCCGTCTATATCAAATAATACCACCTCGTGGTCTTCCACTTCCGTAAATGCTATAAATAATGCCATAGCAGGATT
Organism: uncultured Saprospiraceae bacterium; assembly: GCA_938039305.1. Taxonomy (GTDB): domain Bacteria; phylum Bacteroidota; class Bacteroidia; order Chitinophagales; family Saprospiraceae; genus JAJRXG01. The sequence goes on along the minus strand of CALHUZ010000403.1, from coordinate 936 downwards.
CACTTGCTTTGAAAGTTGCCTTAATGGCTCTTGTACTGAGATCTTATCAGTTAATACTGGCAACTGTACACCAGGAACTGTAAGTACTTATGATCTCACAGTAGAAATCAGACATGGTGGCGGCGGAACGGCTTCGAGCTTCGACTTAATCGTAGATGGTCAGTCTTATAATCAGACATGGAGCACAAGTCCTCAGACAGTAATCATAAAAGGATTAGTAGCTAATGCCGCAACGGGTATCAACATCTCTATCACAGCGAGCGATGGAAGTGACACAGGCTGCGCGGCCAGCGAAACATATGATGCTCCATCGGCTGATTGTGCTTTCGTAGTAATAGAAAACTTTAATGACTGCAGTATGCCTGCAGGATGGACTAAAGCTTCGACCAACATTTATACTTGGAATAGTGGTAATCCACTCGTACAATATGAATGGAAGTTTGATGATGCAACGAGACAATTTGCTAATTACGATGATCAAGGAAATGCATCTTCCCCTAAGACAATAGACGGTAGCTGTATGGCACTCATGGATGATGACATAATCAACCACAACCTATACACTGGTGATGTAACGCTCACAAGCGCTATCTACGATGTAGCTTCTGTTGATGAGCTGCACTTAAAGTTTGATTATAACTTTCACAAGTTTGAAGACGGTGGCAAAGGCGTAAACAACAGTTCCTTTAACGTGGAGGTTTATGATGGGGCCTCTTGGGTCAATGTCTTATCTGATGAAGATGATACCTGTGGATGGAATGATGTCTGGACGGCTGCATGTACAGATAATGTAGACATAGATGTTACAGCATATATCAATAATGCATTTAGTATCCGATTCATATATAGTGATGGCAACGATAGTAAGTGGACTGGTATGATCGCTCTCGACAACGTCGAAGTCAATGGAACTATCTCTGGTGGAGAATCACTTCC
>CALHUZ010000402.1 GCA_938039305.1 uncultured Saprospiraceae bacterium | reverse complement strand
GCCTTCTTCCACTCCTGTAAATGCAATCACATAATATGAATTGCCGATAGAGCTTTTGGGTAAGACAACTGAGGCTTCTGATCTCATACCAAAGTACTGATGCATATAGACAGAGATATCTTGTGCTGATGTGATGTGGATGGCGTTATCATTGACAAATTCTGACCCTACGGTTTCTGCATAAGAGGGAAGTGAAATTACAGTAACATCATTAGCAGCTACCACGAATTCTTGGAAGAAGTCTCTTTCCGGGATACTGACGATGCCAGAAGTGGCGACTCGAGAAGTGATCATGACGACCATATCATTTTCCCCTTTGTCCTTATGTTCCATGAATCCTAACCAGAATTCTCTGCCTTCATTGGATTGTGCATGCATCATGTCTGCCATGCTCACATACGACAATATGATCAAGATCGCCTTTATAGCGAAAGAATAAGAGAACCCTTTTTCCACTTTTGTAAAAATAGGCATCGGATTCCCTCATCACAAGTACCTAAATGGTTAAAAACTGCATGTCTTATATATATATGTAAGAGTGGAGTTTAGAACCGAGAGACGAGACCGCTTCGCAGCGAGACTTTTGATTTTGAGTAAGCACAGATTGTGCAGTGCATAATTGTAAAATGATGAAGTAAAATCTGACTTTGTTGGGAGCTACTTTGGCTTCGGCTTCGCTCAGCCGGTAATTTAACTTGCAAATTGTAAAGAACTAGCTGATTGAGCGGAGCCGAAAGCAGCGGCTATGTTTGACTTCGATTACGCTCAGTCATCAAGAGATGACACTACACAAAGCTGTCTTCATCAATCAATCCTAATCTTCCTTTCCCAGAATAAAAATCATCTCCGACTTTCTTTTCGAATATTATTTTGGTTTTGCTAACCATTGCAGCAGAACCGAGAACAGGGATGACCTGAGATAATCTCCATCCCAATGACGCATATTCTTCGATGATACTTTCGATATTTTCTTTTGACTTTCCTGTCCAAATACTGTGCTTTACGTCTACAAATTTATAAGTATACATGGTAGTAAGATTTGTATTAAGATAAGAAATAAGCAATCGTGGAGTTATTGCACTCGTCATATCTACATGGAATCTCGACGAATGAAGGAGTATCTCTTACTCTTCAAAAAAATCATCCTCTTCATACTGACCGATCTTGAAGTCATCGATCTCTCTACGTTCTCTTTTAGTAGGTCGGCCTAATCCCTTCTCACGAATCTCTGGTCTGGCTTTACCAATGAACCAAGCATTGAATTTATTTAACTCTTCTTCGGAAGTTAAGTTTTCGTAGCATTCTGCTGCCAGTGTGGCAGATACTCTTTTAGAGATTAATCCCTTGACTTTGTAGACCATCTGGAAACCATTCTTCTTTACGGTTAAGGTCTCTCCAATTCCAACGAGGTACGATGGCTTTACAACTTTTTCTCCCGCTCGGACACCGCCACTTTTACATACATCTGTGGCAAGGCTTCTTGATTTGAAGACTCGTATACTCCACAACCATTTGTCAACTCTTACTTTCTCACCAGACATTGGATCCGATCTATTTTTTAGGAATAGTAGGTAGCGTTATTTCTAAGTTTTCTAAAGCTTCAAGAACTTTAGATGCTATAAAATAATCTCTGTACCATCTGCTATCTACAGGTGCTATGATCCAAGGTGCAGTGTTGCATCTTTTGATGGCGTCTTCATAACAAGCTCTGTATTCGTCCCAGTGTTTTCTCTCTTCCCAGTCACCATCATTGTGCTTCCAGTTTTTCGTTGGGTCGTCGATGCGCTCTTGAAGTTTTTCTAATTGTCTCTCTGGAGAGATGTGCATGTAGAATTTTAAAATAACCGTATTGTTATCTTCTATAAGCAGGCGCTCATAAGCATTGATGGCGTCTATGCGTGTTTTGATTCTGTCTTTATCTATCCAGTTGTGTACTCTTTGGATTAAGATGTCCTCGTAGTGTGATCGATTATAAATGACCATTTTGCCTTTTGACGGAGCTAATTTATGCGCTCGCCATAGAAAGTCATGAGCGAACTCTAAATCCGTCGGTTTCTTGAAGGCATGTGCTACTATCCCAGAAGGACTACAATACTTGAAGACCTTTCTTGTTGCGCCATCTTTGCCACTGGCATCCATGCCTTGAAATATAATCAGCACAGCCTTCTTTCCTTCAGCATATAGCAGTTGTTGTCTTTCAGCTATTCGCTTGGCTATCTTGTCTGTTTCTTTTTTGATGTCTGCCTTAACGAGTCCTTTAGGTGGCTTAGTTGATATCTTTGAGAGCTTCATCTATTATGCTTTATAGTAATTCTAATTGTGATTTGGGCAGTGCGACTATTACTAACTTAAAAAAATCTACTTGTCTGTTATTTAGAAATTTTTGATCTCTTAACAAGATAGTTTCTTAGGATAGGGTAGAAGCCTTCTCTGATGTCTGTCGGTACGTAATCGATCTTGTATTGGTTGCACTTCTCGATGATGTTTTTTTGATGTGCAGATATTTTTTCGACGTATGCTTCTTTGAGCGCATTGGATTGAAGTCTGATCTCTTCGCCGGACTCCATATCTACAAAGAGATGAGGTCTGTTTTCAAATTCAAAATCTAATTCCAATGATTTATCCATCACATGAAATACTACAACTTCGTGCTTATTATAATTTAGATGTTGCAATGCCGCGAAAAGATCTTCTTGATCTTCTCCCTTATCAAAAAAGTCAGAAAAGATAACAACGAGTGACCGCTTGTGTACTCTGTCTGCTATCTGGTGCAATACTTCAGCTGTTGAAGTAGAACGATTCAGCGTATCATCTTTTAACTCGTTCTCGAGAAATGACATGAGGAGCTTATAGTGCGTACTACTTGATCTGCATTGTGTATGAGTTCTAAGTTCACTATCAAATAATGAAAGACCAAAAGCGTCTCTTTGTCTCTTCAGGAGATTCATCAATGAAGCTGCTGCAAGTGTACTGAACTGAAGTTTATTGATCTCCAGATTCTGAACTTTCAGATCTTTAGGGAAGTGCATGCTTGATGAAGAATCTACTACGATTTGACATCGGAGGTTAGTTTCTTCTTCATATTTCTTGACAAAGAGCTTATCAGTTCTTGCGTATACCTTCCAGTCAAGGTTCTTAGTGCCTTCTCCTGGGTTGTACAATCTATGTTCTGCGAATTCTACAGAAAATCCATGAAATGGACTCTTATGAAGCCCTATGATAAAGCCTTCGACTACCTTCTTCGCCAGTAACTCAACATTCTCTATCTGTTTTAAGTCGTATACATCTAACACACTCATAAAGCCAATTTACGGTATTAAGTCGGGGAAACCACAAGCATAAGGTATCATATAGCAATATGCTTATCAATATCTTTGGATATAAAAAAAGTCCCACGACTATAACGCCGAGGGACTTATTTTTATGCTCTGAATTAGTTACTATAATATAGCTTCTAACTTATCTGCTAATGTTTGTTTGGTTGCAGTACCGACATGCTTGTCAACTACTTCACCGTTCTTCAAGAATAGGATCGTAGGGATACTTCTTACTCCATATTTCATAGAGATTTCAGGATTGGTATCTACGTTGACTTTACCTATAGTCGCTTTTCCTTCATATTCTTTTGATAGATCATCGATGACTGGACCGACGAGTCTACAAGGACCACACCATTCTGCCCAAAAATCTACTACTGAAACACCTTCTTTATCAAGTGCTACTTCTTTGAAATTACTGTCTGTGAATTCAAATGCCATTATATTACTTTTATTGATTATACAAACTTACTAACATAGAGGCGCACAGAAAAGTTGCAAGAGCATTACTTTTCTGAGATATAGTCTCGATGGATACAATTATGTAAAGTAATCCGTTCTAAAAAACCTATTTAGCCCTTTATGACCGATAAACCGTACGGATATCTCACAACTTTTATTCTTGCTATTTCAGCAGTATTGACGCTTGTTCTATTCAGTACTTTGCCTGATCAGTCGGTATTTGTAGAAACGTGGTTCAGTAGAGGTTTTTTTTCTTGGTATCGAGTGATCTGGGATCATACGATTGGGTTCTTACCATTCGCTGCTATCTACTTGCTTATTGCTGTCGTATTGATATACTTAGGGACTGCGGTTATCAGACAGCATCAAGTAAGGAGTAAACTTCGGCTTTTCATACATCGATTGATCAGAGTGTTGTGCATAGCAGTTATATCGTTTTACTGGCTGTGGGGGTTTAATTATAAGCGGGACTCCTTTAGAGAGATTGCAGGTATGACATCAGCTAAACCGACAGCTGAATTTGTGATCAGCGAATATTGTAGGGTCACGGACTCCTTGATTTATCTACGCCAAGTCATGCGCGATTACACAGTCGATTCATTTTACGTAAGTGAGTCTGATCTTCGAAAAGAACTGCAAGTATCATTAAAGTCTATCGGGCTTCCTACTTCAGGACACGTCAGAGCAAGGAGAATCAAGCCTAAGGGATCTCTTTTGCACATTAGTACTGCTGGAGTATATCTTCCATTTGCAGGAGAAGGCCACATCGATGCTGGTTTGCATCCTATCATACATCCCTTTACGATGATGCATGAGATGTCACATGGATATGGCTGGACGGGTGAAGATGTATGCAACTTTTTAGCACTGATTGGCACTGTCAATAGCAAAAATCCTCAAGTGAAATACTCCGGTTACTTTGGATACTGGAGGTACCTC
>CALHUZ010000401.1 GCA_938039305.1 uncultured Saprospiraceae bacterium | reverse complement strand
ATTCTAATTATGATATTATCCCCGATGCTCCATCCTTTTAGTATGCCAGAATTGAAATTTATATCTGAGCACATTATTTCTGAACCACATATCGGATTGGAGGCATCTCCAAGATTTTTGTATACGTTAATGACTGGATTAGCATAGTGGCCATACCAGACGATCCCTGTAGTCTGAGTGGTTAATGTGAAAAACTTGTCCTTCCGTGATGGATCAATATGACAAGAGCTCGTCATGCCACTATTTGTTGATCCATCTTGATCTAAGTAAAAAGTATGTTTGTAGGAACAAGGATGACCTTCTGTATCTAAAGTAATTGGTATAGCAGCAGAGCAAACATCTGCTATTGGTTGTGCATAAAGGCTTGGCTGAACTATGATCAGGCATAATGTTAATAAGAATAGGTGACGTTCAAACATTGTATGCATTGTTAGAATAAAAGTGACCAACTATCACTTCTTGTAACAATATATGCAAAAATCGACTATCCAATTAATAAAAACAACGGATATTTATATATTTCAAAAATTATTGCTGCTATATGTTCGTAAGCTAAATAATGTTTCAATTAATCCCAGTGTGTTGAGATTGTATCTTCGACCTATATCTTTATAAATATTAATTTTGGAGTGAGGTTTAACTGCTTCATATTCTCTATTTCAACATTAACCAGTTAAAGCTAGACTTTGATTATTTAAAATTTGTCATCGGAGGTGGTGGCGGAGGGGGAAGATACCTTTCTAACCAAATCTTCAAAGGGACATTAACATTCTGGCTGTCATATTCCTTAACGAGCCTCAGTAATAAATCATCTATTCTAATGAAAGGGATATCCTCATAAAATATCTTGATGATTAAGTCATGTGGTGTTTCACTATAAATAGGAGACTGTTCATTGGCATTATTACAGTAGTGTTTTGATAACTCCTCTTTGAGTGAACTTAGTTGATAAATATCCGATCCATGACGAATTGTCTCATCATGAATCTTAAGAATATTTCTTGACTTAATTAACATACACGCCACTCCTTCCCAACATGGATTTGATAGTCCTAATTCTATAATCATCCCTTTATCATTCAGTACAATTGTCGGAATACTATCGTTACATGCCATCTCATGAATACGAAAGAGTAAATCCAGATATGAGTCGAACTCATTTAGATCGATTCGAGCAGCTTTATGGTGATTGTTTTCATTGAGCCTACCATATCTAATCACCTCTGGTTCTTCAACCATATATCCTGCCTCCTTTATCTTTTCGCAATTTGTTAAAAGAATAATCGAACTTATAAATAGAAATACATGAAAGGATCTGTTCATATTCTCATAGATGAGAGAACTTAACTTTGTGGTGCTATATATCCAGCGGGCAAAATATCCATTCGTAGGCACAGCATACGAATAACGTACCCGTGGAGATTTCGTATTAACAAACTGAAAATCGAATCGCTTTCATCGACATACGCTGTGCGTAGATTGTACTTACGCACGATGTATCTTAGCGCTTCATTATTCGAAAACGTACACCTATTACCCTTTCCTCATGTCGAATCAGCATTATCTGCGGATAAGTCAGTGCTCTAACCTACATAAGTCTTTCTGACGCCACATCGCACCATTCATCATCCATAGCCTCACATCCGTCATCAGCCTTTTAAAGGAAGACGTAAACGATGCATATTTGAGTCATCGTCAAGAACAAAAAAAATAGCCCAATGAGAAGATCAGCAACATCAATCATCACAACAGTCCTACTTAGTTTATCCATCTCTTGCTTTGCTCAAGTGAAAGAGATCGATAGCACAAGTCTCGTCAATATCATCACCGCTAAGATCGATACGTTCATAAATGATCATGACATACCTGGAGCAGTGATCAGTGTGGTGAAAGATGGCGAACTGTTTTATACACAAGGAATTGGATACGAACATATAGAAGATAAAAAGAAGGTAGATCCGATACGATCACAATTCAGAGTAGCGTCTATCACGAAGACTTTTACGGCTATAGCCATTATGCAACTTGTAGAGCAAGGCAAGTTGAATCTGCATGCAGATATTAGAACCTATTTGCCAGCGAATGAATATATCTGGGATGCGCCCTACTCTTTTGCAATTCATGACCTGTTGACACATACTTCTGGGTTAGAGCATTCAGAATTTCGCGTAAGCCAAGCAGCTCTTGATGATGGAAGTTTAGATGGGTTTGTACGAACCTCCATTTCTAATCAAATCCATAAACCAGGGGAGTTATTTGGTTATTCAAATAAAGGCTACGGTATACTTGGTTTATTGATAGAAAAGATGTCTGGGATGAAGTATGAAGATTATATCCAAGAGCACATTCTAACGCCAATGGGTATGCATCATTCTACAGTCTATCAACATACGGAAGAAAATCCAATTGCTCAACCTGTACAGCCTTATTACTGGGATGGAGATAACTATCAACCTGGTCAACGATTACACTTGACAAATCCAGCAGCTTCTAATCTCAACACTACAGGTTATGACATGGGACGTTTTATGATGGCTATGATAGATAGTGCCCAAGTAGACGCTACATCAATCATTTCAAAATCATCTTTTGAATTACTTTCTAAAAGACATTTTACTCCACCAATGGAATTTGAAGCTATGGCATATGGTATGATGGTCGAAGACTATCGGGGATATAAAGGTTATAATCATGGAGGTGGTATCGATGGATTTGGTTCTTACTACATTTTCTTTCCAGAATTAGAATTAGGGTTGTTTATGTCAGAAAGTGGAGGGGAGGAAAATGCCGCATTTGGATTCAGAGTTATTTATGGCATACTTGATGAGATCATTGAAGATCTAAGAAAAAAAACAATAACTAATATTCCACTTGAAGAAGCAATAGAACAGGCAGAGAAATTTGAAGGCACCTATCAAGAAGCCACTGTAACGATGTCTACATTTGAAAGAGGTCAGATGCTCTTTGGTATCAATGAACCAAAGATTATACATGTCGGTAATGGGCAACTATCACATAATGGCAATATCTACGAACCTATAGATGGAGATACTTATCAGTTGATTGATGGTATAAAGAAGATTGGTTTTACCACTGACGCAAATGGTGAAGCGAAGTACTTCTCCGAGCGTATCTATTGGACGAGTGAAAAAATAGCTTGGTGGCAATCGGCGTTAGCATTGCAAATAGGTCTTGGAAGTTCTTTGGTCTTACTCTTTGTTGGACTGATGATTAGACCATATATTTTGCGCAGAAAAGAAGGCAGACAATTACAATGGCGTTCATTCTTATCTTTGAGTGCAGCATGTATGGTTTTTGGATTCGCTCTGCTATTGACGGCCTTTGCATTTGATATTTCTTTGAGAACTGGAACTCCTTTTGTTTATAAACTGGGTTTATGGATCATTACAGCAGGTGCACTTCTAATTGCACTATACCCTATTGAATTGATTAAGAAATGGAGTAATATAAATAAACGAGAATACTTTTGGATTGCTTTGAACGCTGGCGCAGTGATACTACTTATGGTTTGTTATTGGAGAATCAATTTGATTGGGTTTCATTATTATTAATTTCTCTCGACAAGTCGGATGACCAAGCTGTCTCTATAAATAACTGCCTCCCCTGAAACCTTGTTAAGCGCTTCACATTCATATTCTATTTTTTGAAAATCATGTATGGCTTTATCAGTCTTGAATTTCATTCGGTTGGGTTTGCTGCCTTGTAAAGAATTAGAGATAATGAACATGCTACTCGGTAGTTGATTGTATTCCACCCTTATAGGAACTTCATAATCTGTTTCCGCAAAAAACAACAATGTGTCTAATGAAACTAATGTTTCTAAACCGTACACTCCCATATTACATTGCCAATATTGCCAGTATCTTCTGACAAGAAAATCATCAATAAAGTCTAAGTCTTCTAAAAATGAGTTTGAGCCTTTTTCAAACTGTGGCAATGCATTAATTAATTCATCAAGTCGATTTAGTTCATAATTGAATCTTGGCACTGAGAATTTATCAATTTCTGAGACTATTTGCTTCCGTAGATCCATCGATATTGAAAGAGTGTTAGTGTCTTCTATGATTTTGTCTATGAGATATAGTATTGAAGCATCCTTGTTTCTTGGTATATTCTGAGCCAGTTCATATTTAGTGCGATAGAACCCTTCTATATACTTTTCTGATATGATTTGATCGTGGGTTTCTGAATTGCATGCGATCAATGAGAAACAAATAAAAAAGGATAAATGAAATTTCATCGAATGGTAACGAGTCAATGAATTCATTTAGCCTTTCTTAGATATTGTTCATAGTCAGACATCTTGCAGATATTCATTTCCATTTACTAAAGCACTCTTATTTATTGCCAGAATTACCGTGGCTAACAATATCTGTTTCTCTTGCATAGTTTTATCAGCTTTAATTTGATGATGCACCAATTGACGTGGATAGATCATCTTTATAAGTAGTTCCATTTCTTAATTGCATAAACTTATTGAGATGAAATTAATAATCCAATTATTCATTTTTCTTTTAGCAACTTCTCTTTTTTCGCAAAACAAAGAATTCGAAATTCATAAGAATGGTTTAATCTATGACATACCCACAATTAAGAAATTGAGCTACATCGTAGACTCACTCAATTTGAAGTACAAGACTTGTGCTGAGTTTCCTGAGTTCTATTCCGTGCCTCAAGGTCAAGGTCATTTCATTTCTCTAAGCTCAACCTATTCTGAACTTGCAATAAAGGCGATTAAAGAAAACATTTCTTTTGATGAATTTGTGGTCAAATTTCCCTATTCCGAAGTCAAAAAGGATCTTCTTGTATCAAAAGATAAATACACAGCATACGATGGACAAAAGGTGCTTTCAGTTAGAGAGATGCCTATTGGAAAAAGATATGGCGCAAGCATAGAATATCAAAATGCTGATCTGCCACATTCAAACAAGTGGAATGGCCCATGGATATATAAACTTGACAGCGAAGGTGACATTGACATATTCTACATTCCTGACGGATTACAAAAGGAAAAGCTAAGCTATCAATATAGTCATATGATTGGTTATGCAGATTGTCTAATTGATACATCAAGCGTAAAGATAAAAGAGGATGCTAAAAGCGGTTATTTTGAAGCTCCAGATAACTGGAAGAGCCAATCAATGAGTAAGATGGAAGGCATGTTAGAGAATATGAGGAATCAAAGAATTATCGGTACATGTAGCATGGATCAATCTCCTAGAAGACATGCTATGTATATCGCCCTTTTGGCCGCAGAAACAACTAACTGGGGAGTATTTCTAAAAGCCCATCTAGATATTATGAATGATCGATTCACTCGTGTATCTGACGGTAGTTATGCATGGGCGCAACGTCAGACCTATCTAAAAGAATTAGAAGTATTAGATATTAATGTCTTAGACTTAATTATCGGGATCTCATTAGCGGTGGACAATCCCGTGAAGAATCATTATACAGGAAACATAGGAAGGATCGGTCGAGCATTGGCAGACGCCAAGAATGTTGAACAATTTGAACAACAACTCATCTCAATGATTACTGATAACCAATTAGATAATTATAATCGAGTGTTGTTTTACTACATGTTCGCAAACTACATACATCACTTAGATGATGAAGTTCTAAAAGTTAGAAAGAAGATGAAATTGGTAGCTACTCTTGGAGCGTTGCCACCATACATTGTCAAAAAGATAATTGAAGGACAATACTAAAGAGCTGGTTAACTAGAATGCTGCGCCGATGCTATAAAGCAAATAACCGATTCTATCCTTCGTCTTCAAAGATGCCATAAATAGCGTTTTATTTTGGCTCTTTAAGTTATCAGTCGAGTTAATCTAAAGATTACGTGTCTTAATCCCCAAAGTCTCTAACACTTCTATATCATAAAAACCTAGTGTAGTTAACTCCAAGTCTATGGAAGCCAAGTAGTCCTTCATCGCCCCTTTCCATTCATCTGATATGATGCCTGACGCTTCAAGCCTCTTTCC
>CALHUZ010000400.1 GCA_938039305.1 uncultured Saprospiraceae bacterium | reverse complement strand
ACTCTTCTCGTATGTCACTCCATCTATAGGATTGTACTCGATGATGTTAACCAAGACCGGGAAGTGCTTACATAACTTGATTAGCTGTCGAGCGTCTTCAGCTGTGTCATTGAAGCCCTTAAAGGTGATATATTCAAAGCTAACTTTGTTCTTGGTCTTAACGTAGTAGTATTTGAATGCTTCGACCAAAGCTTCGAGATTATTCTGCTCATTGATTGGCATGATTTCATCTCTCTTTGCATCTATAGCTGCATGCATAGATAAAGCAAGATTAACCTTGCTGTGCTCATCTGCTAATCTCTTAATCATCTTAGCGATACCAGCTGTACTAATTGTGATCCTTCTTGGTGAGAAACCCAGCCCATCTGGAGAAGTGATCTTTACGATACTCTCGTTGACATTTTGATAATTAAGCAATGGTTCGCCCATGCCCATATAGACGATGTTAGTCAGTGGATGACCATATGCGGCGATACACTGATCATTGACCATACGGACTTGGTCGAAGATCTCTCCATGATCAAGGTTACGCATACGCTTCATCTGTCCTGTAGCGCAAAACTTGCAACTCAAACTGCAACCTACCTGCGAAGACACACACACAGTAAACCTTTTGTCTTTAGGAACAGGTATCAAAACTGTCTCGATCAACAGATCATCATGGAGTCTATACCTACTTTTAATAGTCCCATCAATACTTCTTTGGACCAAATCTTCTCTGATCGCTCTTATCTCAAACGCTTCTTCCAGCTTTTCTCGAAGAGCCTTACTAAGATTTGTCATCTCAGATATCGAAACTGCACCTTTCTCCCATAGCCATTGATGTATCTGCTTTGCGCGAAATGATGGCTCGCCACATGCCTTTAGATACACCTCAATGTCTTCTTGACTGAGCTTTCTTAAATCTTGCTTCGGAATACTACCTTCCATTCTGCAAAATTGCGATAAATCTCATTGTTAATGCTTTTAATTAAAATTGTGGGTCAGTTTGTCCGTTATAGACAGCGATAGAAAGAAATGGAGATTTATAAAAAGCCTTCTGTAAGAAATTTGCTCCTGCTAATTGTAGGGGCTTTTATTCTGATTGTGACGGTCGTATATGCAAATTATTTAGCGCGTCAATTATCTGATCGAGAGGATAAAATACAGGAATTATATAATGATGCTCAAGCCTATGTTTTACAAAACCAAGATCTTGAAGCTGACTTCACAATAGCAGATAAAGTTCGTGAAAAGTATAATCTTCCTATCATTTCTGAATACGAAGGAGTTTTGAGTGGCAATAATTGGGGAGAAAGTCGAGATACAAATCAAGTATTTCTAAGGCTAAAAGTAGAAGAATTCATAAAATCTAATCGAGAGCCCCTTGTTGGAACAAAAATAACAGAAGGATACACCTTCTACACTTTTAAGTCTTCATTGTCTACTTACATCAGATTTTTCCCAGCAGTCCAATTTTTACTCTTAGGATTCTTTATCGCGTTTGGTTATTACTTAATCAATGCAGCTAGACGAGGGGAGCAAAATCGAGTTTGGGCTGGAATGGCCAAAGAAACGGCTCATCAACTGGGCACTCCGATCAGTGCCATCATCGCTTGGATCGAATTCCTTAAAGAGTCGAATGCCGAGCGTCCTGATCAACTCGAAGTCATCGGAGAATTGCGCAGTGATGTAAATCGCCTCGAACTGATAGCAGATCGCTTTTCTAAGATTGGGGCATCTCCAGAATTAGAGAGAGCCAATGTATATAAGTTGCTTGGGGACATCGAAACCTATATGAAGCGTCGTTCTCCGCGAAAGGTTACGTTTGATTTTCCGGAAGGAGAGAATAAGAAAGACGTTATGGTCAATCAACATCTCTTCAGTTGGGTACTAGAGAATCTCATCCGAAACTCACTCGATGCTTTAGATGGTAAAGGTAATATCTCAGCCAAAGTATCAGAAAGTGATAAACACATCATCATAAATGTCTCTGATACGGGAAAAGGTATACCCAGCTCGAAGCATAAAGAAATTTTCAAACCCGGATTCTCGACTAAAAAAAGAGGTTGGGGACTTGGCTTATCTTTGGCGAAGAGAATCATCGAAGAATATCATAAAGGAAAAATATTTGTCAAGAGCTCGAGGCCAAATGAAGGCACTACATTCACCATTCAACTTCCGCGTACATAGTTACTGCCTAAGCCGGATAGGTCTCTGCTTCAGTCTCTTATTGTCCATTTATACACTATCAGGGCAGTCGATAACTGTCTTAGATGAATCAGGCGTAACACTGCCTGGTGTAGAAGTCTTTACTTCAGATCTTACATCTGGTCAAGTCACAGATACCAATGGAGTCGTCTCCTTATCAGGGCTTGATGCCTCAACTCCAATAAACTTCAGGTATCTCGGTTTTGAAGAAGTGACTACAACCCTTGATGCTCTCTCTGAACTTGGATATGAGCTTGTCATGATTGTTAGTGCACAACTCGTAGAAGAAGTAGTTGTGTTAGGCCGCAAGTCAGTATCTCAATCAGAAATAGC
>CALHUZ010000399.1 GCA_938039305.1 uncultured Saprospiraceae bacterium | reverse complement strand
ATCTGTCAACCAATTAGCCAAGCCCAAGCGATTCTTAGGCAAGTCTTCTGACCAGGGAAGGATATCTTTTGGCACATTGGGAAATACTTCTTCTCCGTACGAGTCATACAATCCTCGATTTAGGACATGGGCCTTTCTTGGAATTTCCATTTCCCTCATGACCATGATTTCTTTTACCTGATCGATACTGTCGTATAAAGCTGAACGTACTTCTTTAAGTTGTTTCGTACTTTTTTGAACAGGTTTAGATTCGTTTAACACGAAATATTCTTTCAGCAAAGCTTTGTCTGATTCATTAAGCCCTTCTGGAGACTTAGCTAATAATACATCAACAATTGACGGATCAGCTATCCTTAAAATATCCAACTGTGAAAGCTCTTTATTATAAACAAGGATATCATCAACCTTTGCTCCTGGAATTCCTACACCTCTCCACCACGCACCTACTTGTAGCCCAGGTTCATTTGCAGCAGGACGACCATTTTCGGCTTTATCAAAAAGTAGAATGTCTTTGTATAAATTGTCATTTTCTACTTCCGTTTCTAATAACTCACCATTTTGAAAAACCTTAAGCCCAGAAGCCTTACTGGATCCATCGTAGGTAACCATAAGGTGAACCCATTCTTCTTTAGGCACTTTGCTAATTGAATATTCGATAATAGCATTCTCTGGCCAAGTATGTGACAATGCAACACGTAGCTTACTATCTTCCAAATAAAGATGATATCCTCTATAACTATATATCCGAGCTCCTTCATTTTTATGAAATATCACTCCTTCCGTCAACTCTTCTGGAATGTGCACCCACATACCAATACTGAAAGGATCCTTTTTACTAAACAACCCTACTTTACCAAGATCAAACCAAGCATCTCCATTAAGTAGTAGACCACTCCCCTTTCTTCCTTCGTCGTATGTAGGCACTTCACTTGAAGAATACTGCCTTTTCATCTCTCCCTTCTGACTTTGATTGACAGAGTTGTTTAAGTTTTCATTTAGTCTAAAATCACCTTGAAGACCTTTGTTCGGAATTCCTTTTTTTATATTCTGGTAAGTTCCCGCATCTATCCACTTATTAGACTTTACTATAGCTTCTTCTTGAATGCGACTGTGTGTTATAGATTTGTCTTCAACTAATTGATCTAAGTAATCTATAAGCTCTTGCTCCTTTTCTTCAGTCAATAATAAGGTAGGGACTGGCGTAGCTCCATTCCAAGATATCTGACCAGTTTCATTTACATTATTGAAAAAGCTAAACATCTCATAAAAGTTCTTTTGAGATATAGGATCAAATTTATGATCATGACATTTGGCGCAAGCTAAAGACATCCCTAAGATACCTGTCCCGACTATAGAAACGCGATCAGCAACATATTCAACTCTGTACTCTTCATCTATAATGCCGCCTTCTAAGTTCTGAGGGTGAAGACGATTAAACGTAGTGGCCAAGATCTGATCTCTCGAAGGATTTTCTAATAAGTCTCCGGCCAATTGCCAAGTGATAAAATCATCATAAGCTTGATTATCATTAAAGGACTTAATCACCCAATCTCTCCAAGGACTGACATCTCTGTAGTAATCAGCTTGATATCCATGAGTATCAGAATATCGAGCCAAGTCCATCCAATCCATAGCCATCTTCTCACCATAATGCACAGAAGATAAAAGACGATCAACCTGTTTTTCATAGGCATCTGAAGAAGAATCATTTATAAATGATTCTAAATCTGCAATGGTCGGAGGAAGGCCAGTTAAGTCAAAAGATACCCTACGAAGCAAAAGCTCTTTCCTGGCCTCCGCAGCTGGTTTTAAATGCTCTTCTTCCATCTTTTGTCCGACGAAATAATCAATGCCATTTATTCCCCAATTTATAAATGCATCCTCAGGAATAGTATGCCTTACAGGTTTTTCAAAAGCCCAATGAGGCTTATAATTAGCTCCATCTTCTATCCACTTTATAATGATGGCTTTTTCTCTTGCGCTTAATTCTAAATTAGACTCAGGGGTTGGCATCATGTATTCTGGATCATCTGAAATGATCCTATGAAACAATTCACTACCACTGAGACTTTTAGGAGAGATGGCGATTTTACCAGAACTCGAAAGAACACTGGTCGCACTTTCTTCTTGATCCAATCTAAGATCTGCCTGCAGTTTAGCTTGGTCAGGTCCATGACACAGGAAGCACTTGTCTGACAGAATGGGTTTCACATGGACATTATAATCCAAGTTGTCTGGAAGTCGATCATATTCAATAGCTACATCTGAAGGAAGCTCAGGGTCGCAACTTATCATGACAAACATCAATACGATCAAGCCTATACAACAGCTAATGAGCTGGTATTGGTCAGTCTTCGGCTCGATCATTTCCTTTATCTCCATACGTTACTCTGAAAGATACTCTGATACAATCAAAAATAAAGAGAGAAGAGAGGATTTTCTATCATTAGTCCCACGTAAGTATGAAGCAAGGATTTGAAACCGATTCTATGTTAGCGATCTATCCAGGTGGGTATATCCACCATCTATAGACATGAACTGCCCAGTCGTATGACTTGAGCGATCAGATAGCAAAAAGGCAACCATGTTGGCCATCTCTTCGGAGGTGGTCATCCTTTGTTCGAGAGGTATCTTAGACACGATCTCCTTTTCCTTATTAGCAGGATCTGAAAATGAAGTATCTAACCACTTTCGATAAAGTGGTGTCATGACCTCTGCAGGAAGTACAGCATTCACTCTTATAGAAAATGGTAGTAATTCTGCAGCCCACTCACGAGTTAACGCTAATTGGGCTCCTTTAGCGGCGGCATAACCAGAAGTACCACCTTGTCCAGTAAGCGCAACTTTCGAACTTACATTTACAATAGCACCTTTTGATTCTTTAAGATGTGGCAATGCATAGTGCACCAAATCGTAATAGTGATAAAGATTAGCCTCAAGTGACTTACGAAAAGCTTCAGGCCCTGCAGATAGCCCAGCACCATCATTCATGCCAGCATTATTAACTATCCCATCAATTCTTCCAAATACTTTTATTGTCTTCTTGATAACATACTTACAAACCGATACATCTTGAAGATCGCCATAAACAACCTCTATCATAGTACCTGAAGATCTCAACTCTGTGACAAAATCCTCAGTCACACTTCCTTCTGAGCGAGTTGCAATCACCAACTTAGCGCCTTCCTTAGACAAGACGCTACTGATACCTGCTCCTATTCCTTTGCTACCCCCAGAAACTATAAATACTTTATCCTTAAGATTTAAATCCATATCATTCTAAACTATATCTTCAATTTCTAAATTGTAAAAATCAATAGCATTCTGTCCCCAGAATTTTGAAGAATCGATTATACTATTTGATTCTATGTATGAGTTGGAAATTTCCATAACACTTTTATAAGAAGCTGCAAGTAGACATACTGGCCAATCAGATCCATAGATCACTTTATCACTATTAAAAGCATCAGATATGACTTTAAGATAAGGCACAAAATCAGTTTGTTGCCAATGTACCCAATCCGCTTCTGTAACCATTCCTGAAATCTTGCACCATACATTATCCAAAGCACCTAATTGACTCATGAAGGACTTCCACTCTTCAATCTCGCCATCTACGATCTTAGGTTTTGCGATGTGGTCTATAACAAACTTTTGATGCGGAAACATTTGAACCATCTCAAGTGTCGCAGGCAGTTGATGAGGATAAACAAGTATGTCGTAAGTGTAATTAAACTTTGATAACAAACTAATCCCTTTCAAGAAGTCATCCTTCAAAACAAACTTATCATCAGGTTCGTCCTGCACTATATGCCTCCACCCCTTTACCTTCTCAGATTGGCTATAATATTCCAATCTACTTTCTACATCAATAGCACAAAGATCCACCCAACCTACCACACCAAATATGAAGTCATGTACTTCCGATAGATCTAATAGAAATTTAGTCTCCTCTTTAGACTGATCTGCTTGCACGGCTATACAACCATCTATATTATTGGCCTTTAGAATAGGTGAAAGATCTTCAGGCAAAAAGTCCTTCTTTAAAACCTGCATTTGATCATTGATCCATGAGTGCTTATCAG
>CALHUZ010000398.1 GCA_938039305.1 uncultured Saprospiraceae bacterium | reverse complement strand
GGTGTCTGGTGGATAGGATGGTCTCAATATACCTTTAAGCATTTACCTCAAGATTCTAAAATCAAAGGAAACAACGCTCTTTTTAAAGATGGTTATAAAGAGATGTTATCTGTGTTTAAAGAAATAATGCAAAAGCCTAACCTAAAGAGATTCCTCCTTTCTTTTTTCTTCTATAGTGCTGGTGTTAATACCGTTATATATTTGGCAACTGTTTTTGCTGAGAAAGAACTTAATTTTGAAAGTTCTGAACTTATTATGACGGTATTGATACTTCAAATTGTAGCAGTAATTGGTGCCTTAGGTTTTGCAAAATTTGCAAAAGAAAAGGGAAGTAAAAAAGCGATTACTATCATGATCATCATATGGATGCTCATATGTGTTGCGGCTTCTTTTGTAACAACTAAGGTCGTATTTTTTGGCCTTGCCTTTTTTGTAGGACTTGTACTGGGTGGTATCCAATCAAGTTCAAGAGCTACTTATACAAAGTTAATATCAGAAGAAGATGAGTATAGTTCATACTTCTCTTTTTATGACCTTTTATTTTATCTCTCTATCGTTTTTGGCACTTTCGCTTTTGGATTTGTAGATCAGCTCACTAACAACTTAAGATATAGCATTTTAATTTTAGCTTTCTTTTTTGTAATAGCACTTTTAATTTTTAGAAAGGTTGAAATAAAGCATGAGCCTGTATCTCTGATTAGCTAATCCGCCGCTAATCGAGCGTACAGATATAAATAGGTAAATTTAAAAATTGAATTAAGTAATTGAATCTAAAACTGACAAATGAAGCGGTCTGAATTATCACTGTACTTATTGGTTACAATCATATTGATAACAACCGGATGCAATACCTATATCAATATACCACTGAGCAATATCGCCAAAGGTGAATGGAGTGAGGTGAAAAGTGTGGACGGTAGCACTCCTATCGAAAGACATGAAGCGGCTTTCGCAGAAGTAAATGGCATGATGTATCTACTTGGCGGAAGAGGAATGAAACCTGTGAGTATTTATGATCCAGTTTCTAACTGGTGGAAAGTAGGTGCTACAGCTCCGATAGAACTTCATCACTTCCAACCTGTAGTTTATGAAGATGAGATATACATAATAGGTGCCATGACAGGTGGATACCCTGGAGAAACACCGGTAGAGGAAATCTATGTATACTCTCCTGCAACAAATACTTGGAGGGTGGATGGCAAAATCCCAGCAAATAGAGCAAGAGGTGGTGCGGGCGTTGTAGTTGATGACGATATGCTATACATCGTCTGTGGCATCAAAGATGGACATAGAGGAGACCATAAAAACTGGCTAGACAGTTATAATTTAAACACCAAAGAATGGAAGCAACTAACCGATGCTCCTACAGCTCGAGATCATTTTCAGGCAGCGGTGGCAAGAGGAAAGATCTACTCTTTAGCAGGAAGAACAACTATATCAGCTGACAATCCATTCAAACATACAATTGGAACAATCGATGTCTACGATATCGAAGAGCAGACATGGACCACCTTAGAAAGTGAACTTCCTACTTGGAGAGCAGGTAATGCAGTCTTAGTAGAAGAAGATGAGATACTTGTGATCGGAGGAGAGTCATTCACTCAAGAACCTGCACACAGTGAAGTTGAAGCATTCAACTTCATCACTAAAAAGTGGCGGAGCTTACCAAATATACCTGTCGGTCGCCATGGCACCGGCCTTGTAAACTCAAAAGGCATTCTTTATATCGCATCTGGAAGTGGCAACAGAGGTGGCGGACCAGAGTTAACAGACATTTGGAAATTTGAATACTGATCATATCAATATTCTAATCTTTGATCGTCTAAGTCTTAATCAATGAATTCAAAGCAACCTAAGTCAGGTGTCATCGCATCTCTTTGATTTCCTAAGATATCCACTGAAACATCCATGAGCGATCTGCCCTGATCTCTTGCTAAACTCATAGTGTCTAAACTATAATCACCTAAGATTTCGTCTAAGAAGACAGGTTCATCATTATGCTCGAGACAGTTTTGACATGACGACTCAGCATAGTTCATCTTAGAGTCTTCTACTTTTATAATTGTGTGATCAAACGTCAATTGGAAAACGGACTCATCTTCTCCTTGTGTCGCGTCATTGATATCCAGCTCATCATCGTTCGAACCCATGATAATACTATTTACAAAATTCACGCTTAATGGATTAATGGCCACAGCTGAACACTCTTCGTTCAGACAAGTGAAGTTGTCCATATAAACACCCGAAGACTGGTTTTGAAAGTTAGCTATCGTGCAATATCTAAATTCATAATCCCCACCATCAACCATGGCAATGCTTTGAGGTCCATTACTATGAATTAACGTATTGTCTGCTTTAACTTCTGCATGAATGGCTATCAGGCCAATATTAGAAGTATTGGCTATCGTTACACTTTGAAGTTCTAAAGAGGCTGCACTATCTATTCTAATTCCTACTGAACTATTGCGAATCTCCGTATGACTAAGCAGATTCTCTTTACTCTCTGATAAGAATCTAATCCCAGACCATTGGCCTTTTACATCATCAAAATTTGATTCTAATCTATCACCTTGAAAAACTATGGGGCGATCTACTGTTCCTTGAGAATTCAGCCGACCTCCACCAAGGAAAAACAATCCACCATCATTGAAAATGATGTCTTCTTGCTTCGCAATGCCTCCATGAACAAATACTTGAGTGCCTGGGGATATATCTAAAGTACAACTGTCAATAAAGAGTAGTCCATAAACTACATATGGCTTAGGATCATCCCAGGTGATGTTATTGTTGTTACAGCTTAAACCGACTATTTGGCCTTGAGCGTCACGGGACGGGAAGTAATTAGCATTTTGTCCCCAAGCTTCGAGTGTTACAACCTTCGACTTATCTCCTGACCTGATGATTAACTCCTCACTTATGATAAATGGGCTGATCGATATGGGTTGATCAGGATCAACTGTTACTTCAAGGAACAAATAAACG
>CALHUZ010000397.1 GCA_938039305.1 uncultured Saprospiraceae bacterium | reverse complement strand
CCACTACGAGTATAATCCCAACTGTTCTTAAAGCTGTGACAATCGCAAATGACAACAATAGCATCAGGAAGTAGTGCATGGTCTTCACTGAGATCCCCATGGTTGCAGCGATTGTAGGCTGAAATGTGGAGATAAAGAGGTATCTGTAAAAAATGACAACGCTCGATATACAGAACATGGTCACCATGCCTGTGATGATGAGATCCTCAGTTGAAACTCCAAGTACAGTTCCAAATAAGAAGTCTTTTAGATCAAGATGTACACCTTCTTGATTATTCAGATAGGAAATACCTATGACACCTAACGAGAACATAAAAGTGAACACAATGCCAATGACAGCATCGTTTTTAGTCTTGATCCGTTCTTGAATCCATGTCATTACCACTGCGGATATTAGTGCAGCAACGAGTGTGCCGATGAAAAACCCCGTAGTGCTATAGCCAACCAGCATAAATGCTACGAATATCCCTGGAAGTATAGCATGGGACAAAGCATCACCGATCAGAGACATATTGCGAAGCACCATGAAACTACCGATCACTCCACACATGATCCCAACTAATGAAGATGCGATCAGTGCTCTGATGGCCCATTCTTCACTCATTGTTGCTATTAACTCAGTCATGATGTGTTAATTTAGATAGCAAAAATAATAAATTTAGACTAATCTAAAAATAATGTTTCGTCTATTATTGCTCCTTCTTTTAGTGCGTACTTGCAAACGATAAAGTGCTTGCTATCAAGTCTTTGTGTCATGTAGTTGATCAAAAGTAAGGCAACTACGATATACTTCATTCTCTCTTTGGGTAGCCCTTCCACTTTAGTTCTTTCATCCAAACCTTTGTTTATCACTTCAGATAAAAGGCGATCTGCGACTTTTACATCTACTTTCTGATAAGCCTCTTTGATATCTGATTTAGAAGTTTCAGTTAAGAATATCTCAAAAGTCCCTGCACAACCGATAAATGTGATCTCTTTTGTCTGAACAGAAATAGCATTCCAAAGTCCAATAAGGGATTCATCAAGATGATTTTCCATATCGGCCACGCTCTTTGACGTCATCGGATCATTATAGTGAAACTGTTCATAAAGCCTTGAGATACCTATCGGATAGCTTTTTTGATGAATGACTTTGCCATCTATCGAAAAAATATACTCCACACTTCCACCACCGATATCCATAATTAGTGAAGTGCCTGGATCTATTGCTATAGCCTGCTTTGCACCGTCATAGATGTATTGAGATTCTTTCAGTCCGCTAATGATTGATATCGGCCATCCATATTTCAGGTTTATCTGTTCTTGGATATTTGGTCCATTAGAAGCAGACCTCAATCCCGCCGTTGCTACGATGTGTACATTTTTGCAATTGAAGATAGAGAGTGCTTTCGCAAATTCATCTAAGGCAAACTTGAGTCTTTCGATTGCTTCATCATTGATCGTCTCTAATCCTCCTTCACCTAAGAATGTATAGTGTCTTTCTTTATGAAGAACTTCTTCAACCTTACGGTTCTGTATGTCAGCGATAAGTATGTGTGCAGTATTAGTGCCTATATCTATTATGGCTCTGATCATCTTGTGCGGGTTCTATTGGTTTAGTAGGTAGCTATAGTTGAAGCTAATTAAGTAACTCTGCAGTCCCGAGGCATCAAGACTTGGTACATGGTATATTTTTAGAAGAGATCTTTCGATAAATAACCTCGCCGAAGATCTTTCTCCTAAACCGTATACCACTCCAGCTGATAGGGAAATATCCCACTTTTTAAACGCGTCAGTTGCATTGTCAAATCGAGTTATACTACTGCCTGTGCTGAGCAGTCGAGCAGGTATGATACTTCCATAAAGACGGATTTTATATCTATTCAGTGGTGCATACCACCATTTGTTAAAGTAGATGGATATGGGAAATGCCATATAATCGAGAGATATGTGCTCATTCCTATTTCCTGTAGCAAACATCTGACGTCGGCTGCCTCTTTGATCATACAAAAGGCTCAAGGACACTCCTTTTAATTTGTCTAAGTCATATCTCATATCGAACCCCGCTCTTAATCCTAACTTATCGAAACCGCTTAAACCATCTCCATCCAATTGCGAAAAATTAGCTCCGATGACAACTTCCGCTTGAAAAGAATTTGACGTTCTGCTTTCCTGAGCTCTGATAAAAAGCCCTGTTAGTAAAAAAAGTAACAGAAGAAAGCTCCTGTTTGCAGCGCTTACAGAGCAAGCTGAAAAAATATATATTATACTTATTTTCATATATTCATAGTTTATATATATTCGCCCCGTCAAAGCATGAATGATGAGTGAGAAGAAGACCAGATACCAGATGCAAAAACTCGTGGACAAATTACGTGAGTTTGAGTACACAGTAAGGTTTGAGAAGGGAAATTTTAAGACAGGCTACTGTATTCTCGAAGATCGTAAAATCATTGTGGTCAATAAATTTCATGATGTAGAGGCTCGTATAGACAACCTCAGGATGATTCTCTCTACGCTTGTTCAAGCAGCATAATTCAATCAATCATATTTTCATCTATTCCTTGCTCGTGGAGCAAAGAATATAGCTGTACATTAGGTTCTAACGATTTATAGTTGTGCAGTTTACTTTACTTGGTACGGGTACTTCTCAAGGCATTCCTGTGATAGGATGTACATGTAAGACGTGTACCTCAGACGACCCAAGAGATACGAGATTGAGATGCAGTGCACTTGTCCGAGACGAGGATCATTGCGTTGTTATTGACGTAGGGCCGGACTTT
>CALHUZ010000396.1 GCA_938039305.1 uncultured Saprospiraceae bacterium | reverse complement strand
AAATCAATTCCGCCAGCAAAATTACCTACGATAGGCATGATGATGTCATTGACAAATCCATTAACAACAAGCCCTACAGCTCCTGCTAAGATTACAGCAATAGCAAAGTCTAAGACGTTGCCTGTCATTATAAAATCCTTAAATTCTTTCCACATAATAATTTGATTTTCGTTAAAAAAAAATGCTGCACCCCTTCACTTGGGATGCAGCATGTGCCACAAATATATCAATAATTATGATATATTAATTTTTTCAATACATGAATTTTAACATTTGCGCTTTCCGCGAAATGCATAATTCTCTATACTCCAGCTGCTTTACTTATCAAATTAAGTGCAGAACCTGCTTTTACCCAGTCAATCTGTGCTTGATTATATGAGTGAAAAACAGAAAAACTGTCAGAGCTTCCATCAGCATGGTCCAACACTACAGTCAAAGGTACTCCAGGAGCCATATCACTAAAATCTGGAATACTCACTTTGTCATCCTGACGAACCAAATCATAATCATTTGGGAAAGCAAAAGTTAAAGCAAGCATGCCTTGCTTCTTAAGGTTTGTTTCGTGGATACGAGCAAACGACTTTACGATCACAGCATTAACACCAAGGAATCTTGGTTCCATAGCTGCATGTTCTCTTGACGATCCTTCACCCAAGTTCTCTTCTCCAAAAACAACTGTTGCAATACCTTCCTTCTGATATGTTCTAGCAGAATCTGGAACGCCCATATATTCATTGGTTACATAATTAAGGACTTTATTTGTCTCTTCATTAAAGTAGTTCACCGCGCCGGTGTAACAGTTATCAGAGATATTTTCAAGGTGTCCTCTAAATCTTAACCATGGCCCGGCCATAGAGATATGATCGGTTGTACATTTTCCTTTCGCTTTTATCAACGTTCTCATCCCCATCATACTTTCTTTAGTAATAGGTTCGAATGGTGTTAAAAGCTGAATTCTTTCACTTGCAGGATTCACTTTAATTTCGATGTCTCCACCATTTTCAGCTGGAGCATTATATCCTCTATCTTTTACGTCAAAACCCAAAGGTGGCAACTCAAAGCCCGTAGGCTCTTCGAGCATTACTTCCTCGCCATTGGCATTGACTAATTTGTCCTTCATAGGGTTAAAGTCCAATCGTCCAGCTATTGCAATAGCTGCAACAATTTCTGGAGATGCTACGAATGCATGAGTATTAGGATTACCATCAGCTCTCTTCGCAAAATTTCTATTGAAAGAGTGAATGATACTATTCTTTGGTGCATTCTTAGGATTGCTATATCTACCCCACTGTCCGATACAAGGACCACATGCATTAGTAAATATCTTAGCATTCAACTTTTCAAATGTCTCTATTAATCCGTCTCTCGCTGCGGTATACCGAACTTGTTCAGAACCTGGATTAATACCAAATTCCGCCTTTGTAGTAAGCCCTTTATCTATGGCTTGTTGAGCTATCGAAGCTGCTCTAGAAAGATCCTCATATGAAGAATTAGTACACGAACCTATAAGTCCCCACTCAACATCAAGAGGCCAGTCACGATCTGTTGCGATCTTAGTCATATCAGAACCAACTTTAGTTGATAGATCTGGTGTGAAAGGACCATTAATAAGAGGTGTCAATTCAGATAGATTGATTTCGATCAATTGATCAAAATATTTTTCTGGATTAGCGTAGCATTCTGGATCCGCAGTAAGATGTTCTCTGATACCATTCGCTGCGTCTGCTATTTCTTCTCTATCAGTAGCTCTTAGATAGCGATCCATACTGTCATCATAACCAAATGTTGAAGTCGTAGCTCCTATTTCCGCACCCATGTTACAGATAGTACCTTTCCCAGTACAACTCATCGAATCAGCCCCTTCTCCAAAGTATTCTACTATAGCGCCTGTCCCTCCTTTCGCTGTAAGGATATCTGCCACTTTTAGTATTACATCTTTTGGTGCTGACCAACCTGACAACTTTCCTGTCAACTTTACTCCTATTAACTTAGGCATCTTAAGCTCCCAAGCCATACCTGCCATAACATCTACTGCATCGGCTCCTCCGACTCCTATGGCAACCATACCCAATCCTCCAGCATTGACTGTATGAGAATCTGTACCGATCATCATTCCTCCTGGGAAAGCATAGTTTTCTAAAACCACTTGATGTATAATCCCTGCTCCTGGCTTCCAAAATCCAATGCCATACTTATCAGATACCGATTCTAAAAAGTTGAATACTTCATTACTTGTATTCATTGCATTTTGCAAATCCTCATCTGCACCTATTTTGGCCTGAATCAAGTGATCACAATGCACAGTGGATGGAACGGCAACTTTACTTTTGCCAGCCATCATAAATTGTAACAATGCCATCTGAGCTGTTGCATCTTGCATGGCAACACGATCGTTTGCAAAAAAGACATAGTCTTTTCCTCTTTTAAAGTTTTTCAAAGGGGACTCCTCGTGAAGGTGGCTATACAGTATTTTCTCTGCAAGTGTCATTGGTCTCCCAAGGACCTTTTTAGCATCTTCTATCTTTTTCGCCAAGCTCTTATAATGTGCTTGGATCATATCTAAATCAAATGGCATGTACTACGATTAGAGAGTTAATAATGTCATCAGACTTCCGTCTAATTTTGCGAGTTGCAAATATAAGCTTATTGCTAAATATGTATTAATTGGAGTTAGAAGCCATCTGGCACACCAAGTAAATAGAAGAAATTAGGGTGAAAGTAAACGATCTGTCACCTTGACAAGGGTCTGTCTGGTCACGATACCCACAAGTTCTTTGTCCTTAATCACGGGTAGACACCCAACATCTAAATCCTTAATCAACTTCATCGCTTCTTGAAGTGTAGCAGTTGGAGCTACAGTTATAGGATTCTTAATCATCACATCTTTAACAAGAAGATCTTTAGGCTTTTTCTTTTGTAGCTCTAAGATCAAAGTGTCATGAAGAATCTTCGCACTGATTAGGCCTACCAAGTTGCCTTTTTTATCTTCAACAGGCATGTACTTGATTTTTTTCCAAGCCATCAATTTGGACACAAGAGCTACTAAGTCTTTTTTGTCAGCAGAAAAGATGTCAATTTGCATCAGCTCAGAAACCCTTAAATCTCCGATATCATAATTCAATCTTTGCGATGTATCAGCTTCTTTCCACTTATGCACAGGAAAATCTTCCTGATTCTGTTGTGTATATATTGAAGCTGTGAGATAGGTTAAAGCCTCGTCGACAGATGCCGTTTCTTCTTTAAGCTTTGTATATGAGCGAAGCATCCATCTTGCACCATTCATATGGGCTTCGATACGCTCGCTGATGACATCCATATACTTATCTATATCTGCTTGATCTACTTGCATCGATTGTAACCCTGTACGAGCCATAGGTATCAGCTCATTTTTCATCAAGTCTACAACTGTGATCTTCTTGTCTTTGCTCCAAGTATACTTTGTATCGATACCAAAACGGGCTGCTTTCCCAAAATTATCCCTGACATCAGCGAATGACATAAAGTTTCTAATATCTGGATAATAGTTAGACATACCTTTCATAGCTCCTAGCCAAAAGGCAGTATTAGCCATCTCGTCTAACACACTTGGGCCTGAGGGGAAAACCCGATTCTCAATTCTTAAGTGTGGCTTACCTGTATCACTGATACCATAGCATGGTCGATTCCATCTATAGACTGTAGAGTTATGAAGCTGTAGGCTTTTGAGCTTAGGGACCTTACCCTTAGCGATCATATCCATACTTTGCTCACCAGTATCGGTGTGTAGCAAAATCTTAAACCTCGCAATGTCATCTTTAAATATCTGTGTGACATCTCCATCTAACCAAGACTCACCTAAAATCACCCTTGGGCTCATCTGGCGCATATGGTCCAAAGTCTTTCTTGTATCTATCGCTTGCTGAAAGAGCGCTATCCTTGTCTCATGCCATAATCGCTTACCAAAGACAATAGGTGAGTTAGCAGCCATGCTGATGCAAGGTGCTGTGAGTGCTAATGCATAATTATAGTAAGTCTCGAAATCATCAGGAGCAACTTGCAGGTGGACTTGAAAGCTCGTATTACATGCTTCAAGTAGTGGAGATGAATGTCGTACTAAAAGTTCATCTATACCTACCAATCTCAACTCAAAGTCACCTCTCTGAAGTTGACCTTTGATGGCCTCCATCAAATCTTTATATCTCTGTTTTGGCGTTAAGTTCTCAAGATCAAGGTGGTACTTGTGAAGAGTAGGTAAAATCCCTGTGAGAATATAGTCGATACCATACTCCGCTATATATCCGCGCAGCTTAGAAAGATTGCCTTTTAGTTCAGTTTCCATAAGCTTCAGACAATCATGTCGAAACACTCGTGGATCAAGATTGAGCTCCAGATTAAACTTAGCCAGCTCGCTAACAAGCCATGTTTCATTCTTAGTCTTCTTTAGAATCTTAGGACCCAGAATAGAGGGCCTATATGAAGACTTATCAATAAGTACAATCTCTTGTTCTGCTCCGATCCGAATGATATCTGACTCAAACCAGTCGTGCTCCAGCATGTATTCCATAGCAGAGACATCTTGCAAAAGTGATTTGACAAACTTGTGCCTGGCCTGAGATGAGTTATTTGATTGTCTGCCCACAAACTAAAAGTATCAATTATGTCCCAAAGCGTTAGAAGAAATTGATGAATTGGCTTAATTCTATTGTTATCACAAGGCTAATTTGATGTAAATCACATTAGAATTTAACATATATCAAGAATCTAAGTCTGTGAATGGACTACCCTAAGGCACTTATATATTATCAAAAAACGCAATGTGAATATTACCCCACCCTTTGAGTGCTCTTGGCAAGATATGTGGAATAAGGGTCTATAGTTCTTTAACTTTTGAAAATACTTAAGGGATTAAGTATTGGAGATTACGGAGCGGCTACTGGGGGGTATGCCGCTCTTTTTTTTTTGCCCATACTCAAACTGGTCAATAAAAGACATTCAAACCCTTCATGTAATGCATACCTCATCAATTCGATCAAATAAGTTATCAACAGCTATTAAGGGCTGTACCTCAGAAATGAAATTATTCAAGAGAAGCTTCTAAAGTCTTAATCTCTCCGTCTCTTTCAATCTTGAGGACAAGCTTATCACCGATATTCTTGGTAGCCATGAGATCCGTTAGGTCAGAAAATTGGCTTATCTCCATATTATCTACCTCTATGATGACATCTCCTTTCCTAATACCCACTCGTTCGGCAGGGCTATCAGGAATGACTTCTGACACTAATACTCCAGCTCCAATATCATCAATAAAGATCCCAAGAGAAGCACGATTGTCTGAAGCAGGCTTTTGCGAGGCTTTCGAATCCTCACTTAAAGAAAAAGGCATTCCAAAGCTTTCGCTGAAACCATCCATGTCCATCATCTGGCTGAACAAAGAATCAATATCGAATGACAGATTATCAGAGCCATTACCAAAAAACCTCATCGCGCCTCCTTCTGGAAGATCGAAAAAGAAACTCGATCCATTATTTCCGCTTAACTCAATTTCTTTTTCTAATTCTTCGCCATCACGAAATATGATGAGCCTCACTTTATCATTTGGTTTTTTAGTGTCCAAGATCTCATGGATATCATCTATAGAAGATATAGCTACTCCAGAAATAGATAACAACTGATCTCCGACTCGTATATCAGCTGTCTCTGCTCCCGACCTGCTCATCACTTTAGAAACTTTTGCTAAGCCTTCTTCAAAATCAAGATTGACGCCTATGGTTGGTCTTTTTGACCGAGGCTGAAAAAAGTCAAACCCCTCTTCCGCAAACCCCAATCCTTCGAGATCAAACGACCTAATGGATGGAGCACTTTCTTCATCTATTAACTCTTGAATCTGATCCTCCGAATATTTGCCATTGAAACGCTTCGACTGCTTGGAGATGACGTTGCCATCTTGATCGACTATCTTCTCTATGATAATGACTTCTTTATCTCCTCCTTCGTTCTGAGCAGAAGCAATGACAAAAGGAAGCATCATAATTAATATGGAGATTAAACATTTCATCGCATTTGTTCTTTTAGCTTTGACGAAAGTAAAATCTATGAGATTATGATTTTACTAAATATCAGTTAAAACATAGTTAAACGCTTTTAAATCTCGGCTTAAGGCCTCTTCTTAGTAGCCAATGGAAAAAAGAACAATACAGAGTATCATGATATTGATGAGTGTTGCGCTCATGGGTATTTGTATTATTCAATTCTACTGGCTGAAGAATGGGATAGATCTAAAGGCAACAAATTTTGATAGTCAAGTGACATACTCGCTCAATAGAGTAAAGCAAAGACTTGAGAACGATGCTAATAATTATGAAAGGATGATGGAGCGATCAGGATCATCATCCATACTTAAAGAAGGAAAAGACGCTATATCTAAGGTTTTAAATCCATCACTTGACGCATTCAGGAAAGACAAATTAGAAAGCCAATTGGCCAACATTTCTTGGTTAAATCAGCCTTCCTTGGCTTTAAGCACCATCTCCGCACCTGATCTCAGTAGGTACTTGAGAATAGAATTGCTCAATCAAGGAATTGATTTAGATTATGACTTTGGCGTTTTCTCTGATGAAGACGAGGACTACATCATAACTAATGGCAAGTATAACGTAGTGAACGTAAGTGGCAACTCGAGTGAAGGAGCAGTGGCTGACCGATTATCCCAGTCTATGCATGAGGTCAATCTATTTGATAGTGAAGAAAGAAAACCTGTTGGCTCATTAAGGATCTTCTTTCCTCAGAAGACATCTTTTCTAATCAACTCTGTGCTTCCTGCACTACTAAGCTCAATTATCTTAACCGGACTAATTTTGTTCTGCTTCGTGTATACGATCAATGTCATATTAACCCAAAAGAAAGTTTCGATGATGAAAACGGATTTCATCAATAATATGACTCATGAATTTAAAACGCCAATCGCAACTATATCTCTTGCTGCCGACTCGATAGTCAACCCGATGGTCAAATCAAATGAAAAAATGATCGATCGGTACGCTGACATCATCAAGCAAGAGAATAAGAGAATGCTCAACCAAGTCGAAAAAGTATTGCAGATCGCCCGTCTTGATAAGAAGGACTTTGAACTTAAGCTATCAAAAGTGAATCTCAATGATAGCGTAAGCATAGCAGTTGAGAATACTAAATTGAGGGTTAACAAAAGGGATGGAGAAATAAAATCCAATCTACGTGCACAAAATCCTTTGGTCATC
Organism: uncultured Saprospiraceae bacterium; assembly: GCA_938039305.1. GTDB lineage: Bacteria > Bacteroidota > Bacteroidia > Chitinophagales > Saprospiraceae > JAJRXG01. The sequence continues at coordinate 9,851 of CALHUZ010000396.1, read as the reverse complement.
GGAGATGAAAATCATCTGAGCAACGTGCTTCATAACTTGCTCGACAATGCCATAAAATATTCTCCGGCCGCTCCAGTAATCTCAATTGAAACAAAAGATGCAAAAGGAGGAGTTGAAGTAATTATATCTGACAAAGGTATTGGCATGTCTAAAGAGGATTTAAAGCGTATATTCGAAAAGTTTTATAGAGTTAGCACTGGAAACTTGCATGACGTCAAAGGCTTCGGACTTGGATTAAGTTATGTGAAAGCCATCACTGATGCTCACAAGGGAAAAGTTTCTGTGACAAGTGAGCTTAATAAAGGGAGTAGTTTCACTGTCTATTTCCCCCATGATCCAGAGCTTGCAAAATAATTCAAGAATTTTGTGTTAAAATAAGTGACTTATGTGCCTTAACTGCATCTTAACATAATACTAAACTATAACTGCAATGCCACAACAGAAAATTCTACTTGTTGAGGACGATAGAAATTTTGGGGACGTTTTGAGATCTTATCTCGAGATGCATCAGTATGATGTGACTTTAGCGACAGATGGAGAAGCGGGATTTGAAACATACAAGAAGGGCAGCTACGACCTCTGCATACTTGATGTGATGATGCCAAAAAAAGATGGCTTCACTCTTGGAAAGGAGATAAAAGAAGACAATGCTGACGTCCCAGTAATATTTCTAACAGCCAAATCCTTAAAAGAAGACGTAATCGATGGTTTCAAAATTGGCGCCGATGATTACATCACCAAACCATTCAATAGCGAAGAACTACTATATAGAGTTCAAGCCGTTCTCAAGAGAACAAGTGGTCCAGTAAACCCAGACGAGGATAAAAAAGAATTTGTCATTGGAAATTACATTTTCAATTATCCACTGAGGATTCTGACGTTTAACTCAGAAGGCGAAAAGGAAAAAGACAAACTATCTCCTAAAGAAGCTCATCTACTAAGATTATTCTGTCTTCATAAGAACAATGTGCTTTCTCGTTCGAAAGCTCTTATAGAGATCTGGGATGAGGATAACTACTTCACTGCGAGAAGTATGGATGTCTTTGTGACAAAACTTAGAAAGTACCTAAAGCGAGATCCCAATCTTGAGATAGTCAACATCCACGGAAATGGATTCAGACTCATCGATAAGAATGAGGTCGAAGACTACTAGTAGAAAAGGCTACTTTAAAGTGTTTTCTTAATTTACGATGCTAAGGCTTCTTGACAAGTCATGGCAGCGCCTATGATACCTGCATCATTTCCCATGGCAGCAGGTACAACTTCTGTGGCGACTTCAAGGTACTTACCAAATTTAGTATCAAAGTATTTGCTTACTCCACCGCCCAAAATAATTAGATCTGGACTGATCAGTAAGTCGACATGATTCAGAAAAGTATTGAGCTCTTTGGCCCAATCCTTATAGGATAATTCTTTTTTCTTTCTTGCACCATTTGAAGCATAGTGTTCAAATACGCTCTTCTTATAAAGAAGATGACCGAACTCAGAATTAGGGAATAGTTGACCATTTAAAAAGATGCCTGATCCGATACCCGTGCCCAATGTGACTAAGATAACGGTGCCATTTCTACCTAAGCCTTTACCAAATCTCATTTCCGCAACTGCGGCAGCATCTGCATCATTTACGAAAGTGACCTGGCTATCAGTATGCTCAAAAAAGAAGGTTTGAAGATCTTTCATTAACCACCCATCATCAATATTGGCCGCTGAGAAGCAAGTGTTATTCTTTATAATTGCTGGGAAACCGCATCCAAATGGCTTGCCTTTCCAATTAAAATCTTCGATCATTTGATTGATAACAACCATCACACTTTCTGGAGTGCTTGGCTGAGGTGTACCATACTTAATCTTGTCTGTTATGAATACTCCTTTCTCAGTGTCGACGATGGCACCCTTAATGCCCGTACCTCCTACATCAATACCCAATATCTCTGCCATCTCTATCTAAATGAATATGAACTTAAAAATCAGTAATCTTACTTGATGACAGTAATCTTCATTGAGACATTGTCACTTGGTCTATCACCTGGTAATGTCTTTACAGCAGCAATAGCATCTATCACCTCAAGTCCTTCAATCACCTGACCGAAGACAGTATAATCTTGATCTAAAAATGGCACACCACCTTCTTTAACATACATGTCTTTAACCTCCTCCGGGTAATTAATACCAAGTCGTGCTTCATACTGCATCAAGCTTTCTTCCTGTACTTCCTTGCCCTGAACGATATAAAACTGTGAGCCACTTGATTTTTTCAAAGGGTTAGATGGGCCACCGGTTCTAGCTGCAGCAAGAGCACCTTTGGTGTGGGCCAACTTATCCGTTATCTCTGCATCAACTTGATAACCAGGACCACCAGATCCCAACCGAACAGTTTGGTCAGCTCCACGAGAATCCGGATCGCCTCCTTGAATCATAAACCCTTTTATCACGCGATGAAATAGTAAATCATCATAGAATCCTTCTTCAGCAAGCTTTATAAAGTTATCTCTATGTTTTGGAGTGATGTCGTATAATTCGGCTATCATGATGCCGTATGTTGTCTCTATTTTGATTAGACATTTTTCTGGTGCTTTCACAAATATTTCTTTTTTGACTTCTTTTAATTTCTTACCTGAACGGCCCTTCAGAGTGACCATATAATTTCCAGATAAGTAGTATGTATGATTAGGTGTAGAATCTTGTGACGTTGTACCGTCACCAAAATCCCACTCAAATGATTCGCAATTGGTTTCATCAATCTCAAAGCTATAGTTAGCGGGAACATTGGTTTGCTCTGGCTCATCTACTAAAAAAGACAATGTCGTCTTCGAGCATGAACTTAGAATAAACACAGTACCTAAGAGAATAAATATAATCTTCTTCATATCAATTATTAGTAATTCTAACTGTCATCTTAACATCCTCGAGTGGCCTATCCGAACCGTCTTTTTGAACAGCTGCGATCTTATCTAACACTTCAAACCCACTTACCAATTCTCCAAATACTGTATAATCCATATCAAGCTGTGGTGTTCCGCCAATCTCCTGATACTTTGCTAACTGTGTCTCATTATACTCGATACCCTTCTGTCTTGCCATACCTTCCAGCGCAGCTTTCGATTGTCTTGTGCCGTGCACCACGTAGAATTGTGACCCACTGGACACTTTATCTGGATTAGATGGGCCTCCTGTTCTTGCTGCTGCAAGTGTACCTCTAAAGTGTGGCGCGCCTATCTCAGCCGGAATAGTATAACCTGGTCCACCTGTACCCAAACGAGCACCTGCTGGTGCATCTTTAGAATTAGGATCACCACCTTGTATCATAAATCCATTGATGATACGGTGGAACAAAAGACCATCATAATAATCATCGTTAGCAAGCTTAACAAAGTTATCCCTGTGAAGTGGAGTTGAATCATAAAGCTCTGCCTTCATCGTCCCAAAATCAGTCTCAATGACAGCATAATACTTTTTAGGACCACATGATGCCATCAAACCAAATATGAATAGGATGGCTAATAATTTAATTCTCATTAGTTATTGTATTAGCGGTTGTAGATGTATTAAAATAGTTGATGATGCACTCTTTCAGTAGCAGCTCTTGTGCTTTCTCTCCTTCAGCTGGCACTATCCTCGCTTGCTTGAAATGTGGCCAACCTTCTTCATCCTTTCCTACATACTCGAAGTAACCTTCAAGAGATAAAAGATGACATGTTGCTACATGCATCAAGTCTTGCTTTTCCTCTTTAGTATACTCTGTCTTGAGCACATTAGCCTCTTGAACACCGATAAGCAGTAGTATGATCTGAAGATCAGGCAGCTCATCTTGACCCATAGAATCTTTCACTATGTGTCTCACTCTGAGCCATTCAAAATCAATCTGCCAATCCTCCATATATAAATGTGATCGCAAATATACTTTTATCTTAATATCCCTACCAAACAGAGATGCCTCATAAGTAGTAAAAAGGCAATATCACTCCATTCTGACATATCCAGAGATCCTTCCGGCCCTCCTCGAAGCAGGAATCGAAGCACATATGCCCAAGGTCATCACAGTTATTAAAATGATAAATATATCCGAAGCATGCATTTCCATGGGATAGCTCGAGATAGAGAACCCATCAGGTACTGTAATAATGCCTATGTTCTTTTGAAGAATGTAAAAAACAACTGAGACGACAAGACCTATAAAAAAACCTATCCCACTGATCATTGCCCCTTCTATCAAGAATATGCGTTTGATGGTCTTCTTAGTAGCACCAAAGCTCTGAAGGACAGAAAGATCTTTGCGTTTATCGAGAACAATCATCCAAAGACATCCTATCACATTGAATATGATAAGAACAAGTGTGAAGCTAAAAATCAAATAGGACGACCACTTCTCTATGTTCATGATCTTGATCAATGCCGCATCTTGGGACATTCTATCCTTAGTATCAAAAGTGTCTTGAGGGAATATCTGTTGGACCTGACCTTTCAAAGACTCTATATCACTCGACGGATCGATCTTAATCTCTAAAGCAGAAACTTGATTCTTCAGGTCAAGTAGATTACTGGCCATGGTATAATCGACGATGATATATTGATTGTCCTTCTCGTTTTTAATTGAGAATACTGCGGAAGTCAAAAATGGCCTTGTCTTAAAATCCTTATCCAGAGGCCCTCTCTTCCGGCGATTAGGTACAGATATTTTCAATGATTCCATTCGAGACGAAAGATTGATATTCAGTGTGCGGTAGACCCCGCTACCAACAATAGCATAGTAAGCTTCTGATGATTTTAATCGTGGCTGTCCTTCATTGATAGCTTCATTGAGATCTGTGACTTCGATAAAACTGTCATCTACCCCTTTGACTATACCTATTTGCTGCTTTGAGTTATACTCAAAGTGAGCTACTTCTTCTATGACTCGGGACACACCTAGTATACCTGATAGGTTCTCTAGTTTGGCCAAAGCATCATCATCTACAGCAAAGAACTTCCCTTCTATAGGCGTGATTTTAAGATCCGGATTATAATGGTCGAGATGATTTTTTGTTAACAGCTTAAAACCATTAAAAACAGATAAGATTAGAATGAGCGCAGCCGTACCTACGGCTATACCTAAAATAGCAATACCTGTGATAAGATTGATGGCATTAGTACTTTTTTTGCCAAAAAGATATCGTTTTGCTATCTGTAGTGATACATTCATTTACATGCCAATGATAGCTCAATTATTCGATGATCATGGCATCATAGATCACACTCTGAATCTTTGGCCGATAGTCCCCTTTCCCTAATTTGTTATTGTTCATGGAAGGGTAAGTTCTATTAGAGAGAAAAATATAAACGATGTTATGATCAGGATCAGCAAAAGCAGCTGCACCTGTAAATCCAAGATGACCAAATGTATTGCGACTCGCCTTCTCCGACATATTCATATTCTTATCTGGATTAAGCTCTTTCATATCGAATCCAATACCTCTTCTCGAAGATCTCCAGTGTCTCTTTGTATAATAGTCGATGGTCTGAGGTTTGATATATTGCCTTCCTCCGTAGTATCCATTGTTAAGAAGCATCTGCATTAATACAGATAGCTCCAAAGTATTGGAGAACAATCCCGCATGACCACTTACACCTCCAAGCATGGCCGCTCCCATATCGTGCACCGTTCCTTGTACCACTTCATTGCGCCAGTATTGATCAAACTCTGATGGAGGTATCAAGGATCTATCTCTGACGCGATAGGGATTAAACATGGTGTTTCTTAATCCTAGCGGATTATAAAAATTCATTTCTGCATATCCGTCGACTTGATAACCACTTATATTTTTAATCGTTCTATTAAGAATATAAAATGCTAAATCACTGTATTTATAATTAGTCGTCTCTTTAAGTTGCGAAGAAAAAATTCTTCTCCATATGGTATCTGGATAGTCTGATCTTAGATAAAGATTTGGAGTTACCAAAACATTGAATTCAGGTGACTCTGTTGTCCTATAATAATCTTTTGAAATAGTTTTCGACTTTTCGCCATCAAGCGTGTTTTTATAAAATGGAATCCAACTAGCAAGACCTGCCATATGTGCCAGCACATCTTCATATATAATAGGAGCTTTACTCGTAGTATCTTCTTCAGGTATATATTGAGCGATAGGAGCATGGATATCAAATAGATTCTGATCTTGTAGATGCATCGCCGATATGGTAGAAGCCATCACCTTAGTAACAGAAGCTACATCATAAATATCTTCTAATTTTACTTTGGTCCTCTTATCGTAAGTATGATGCCCGAATGCTTTATGAAATACAATTTTGTTATCCTTTGCTACAAGTATCTGACAACCAGGAGTTGCTTTCTCAGCGATCATCTCCTTGACTATTTTTTCAATATTAAGTAAGGTGTCCGAACTAAGACCTACAGCTTCTGGCAAGGCGTAACCTATCCTATTGAGATTAGGAATGCTTATGCCATGACCTACCTTATGAACTCCAGCACTCACTGGAAGCTTTCCTGTTATATCAATCGCGCCAAATATCGCTTGAGCTGCAGCATCTTGAGCGAGCGGATCTTCTTCATAAGCTATCATTGTTCCGGGTATCAACTCAAAATTCTTCAACGCATATGGCGACCCAAATAATGTCAGTATCACTTTTGTCCTCCCTGCTAACTGATGAATAAAGTCAATCTGCTCTTGCTCCAATCCAAAATTTCTCTTTGAAGAGCTACTCATGTCATGAACAGATATCATGATTAGGTCTTTATATTCTAATTTTTTCAAGTGCTTACTATAATTAGCTTGACTACTTCCTTTTGGGATATTATAACTTTCAACATCTGCATAAGAACTCAGTCTTTCTTGGAAGGGCGTTATACTCTTCGCCCCAAGACTCACACTTCCAAACTTGACTCCAGAGATATCCATAATCGGAAGCGCCTTCTGTTGATTAGCTACAAGTGTAAGTGCCTTTTCGTAAATTTTGGATTTTAGAACTTGTGCCTTTGGGTTATTGAGCTCAGCAAGTAATCCTTCGGATGTTGCATACCCCTTATTTCTATTTAACCCAATGTCATACTTTGCTTTTAGAATTCTACGAACACTGGATTCTAATCGTTCCATCGTGATCGTACCATTATCCACAGCCGCCCTAATCTTAGCGACAGCTTGATGAATGTCTTCAGGAAGTAAGATGACGTCATTACCAGCCAAGAAGGCCGCGACATCTGCTTCGCCAGGAGGATAATGCTTTGTGATCGCTTTCATCTCCATCCCATCCGTAAATATCAAACCCTCAAAACCCATCTCATCTCTCAGTAAGCCAGTCGCTACCTTTTCAGAAACCGTAGTAGGATGATTAGGCCTATCGTCTAATGCTGGGACTTGAAGATGTGCCACCATCATAGATGATATGCCTTGCTTGATCATCATCTTGAATGGAAAAAGCTCAACACTATCTAACCTTTGACGATCATGTGGGATAACGGGTAGCTCATGATGTGAGTCCGTGCCTGTATCACCATGACCTGGAAAGTGCTTGGCACATGCCATAACATCTGCATCCTGAAGGCCCTTCATATATGCATAAGCCTTAGCAGATACATTGTATCGGTCTTCGCCAAATGATCTAACATTGATGACAGGATTATCTGGGTTGTTATTGACATCTACATCAGGTGAAAAACTCACAGTAACGCCAGCCAATCTACACTGCCTACCAATTTCTTTACCCATGAGATAAATCAATTGGTGATCATTAATCGCACCGATGGTTTGTTGCTTTGGAAAACTTATCGCTTGCTTTGGAAATCTCATGCCTAATCCCCACTCTGCATCCATACTCACCATCAATGGAATCTTCGATAGATTCTGATACTCATTAACTAATTGAGCTTGCTTCACAGGGCTGCCTTGAAAGAAGCATGCCCCTCCAACTTTATACTTTTTAATTTGGTCTTTGACACTTCTTATGTGTGCAGGGTCTTCTTTTGAAAAAGCTCTTATCGTAAATATCTGGCCGATTTTTTCATCGACCGTCATCCCACCCAGAGTAGACTCAACCCAATTATCTCGCTCTGTGTTTTGTCCACTTAAAAGCAATATCTGAAAAAGCGTAATTAGTATAAAAAGGAAACACTTCATTCTATTTTCAATTTTGAATTTGGTCCAAAGCATTTGGGTCTATCTGAACTGCTTTATTAAAGTTAATCTGGGCGTCCTCTTCTAATCCAATATTAAGTTGAGCAACGCCTAAGTTAACATATGTGATGGCTATATCTGGTTTTATAGATATGGCTCTTTCAAAAAATTCTATTGCCTCTTTATGATCTCCAGAACTTCCGTACGCAGTTCCCATAAGAGCCAATGCATCAAAATCTCTTGGAGACAACTCTAACACTTTGCTTAAGTACGTTCTGGCCTTTAGGTAATTTCTCTGGACACCTCCGACTTGCTTTGCTCCTTCTTTTAAAACGATTAAAAGATTCTTTCGAGCCAACTCATACTGAGGTGATAGAACAAGTGCCTTTTCGTATGACGATATGGACTGATCATAATCTTTGATCAATGAGTAGGCATTGCCAGCAAGTAGATATGGTTCTTTATAATTAGGATGAATTTCCACAGCTTTGTTCAGATGAGATATCGACTTCCTTATCATGTCTTCCTTAACTGTCTCGTCTTGCTCTTCATAAGAGGCACTTAATAAAGCGCCACCTGCTGCGTTCTGAACTTTCGCACTATTTTTAGATACCTGAACATCAGTAGTAAAAAGAGTAAGGTCATTTTTCCAAGCGGCATTACGCGTAATGGTCTTTAAGCTACTCAGCATAACCAGTAAACCTAAAGTGATAACTGCAGGAACTCGATACTTCTTACTTTTTCTAAAATGCACAAAAGCATAAGCTATAAATAAAGCAATAGCAATTGATGGTGTAAACAAAAAACGTTCTGACAAGTGAGTGCCTATCGGAAATATGACATTGGACATAAGTCCTATGGTTGCGTAGAAAAAGAAGATTATAAAAGATATAAAGGATCGCTTTCTAATTCCAATTACTGCTATCAAAACTAATATGGCATTCATAAGCACAGACATCCAAACAGCTAAGTCTTTAAAATCAACAACACCAAAATGCCTTGGATAATAATCATGAGTTAATGGATGTGGGAAAAATACTAACTGAATGTACTTCCCTAAACCATAAATGATAGAAGCCCACTTCTCTCCTTCTGTAAATGGAATATATCTCCCATCGACGACTTTGATAAATGGATTATTCATCATCTCAAGAGGTGGGTCTCCAAAACTGGAACCGACAATGCTTGTTCTAAGCACCCAGTAACCAATAAATGAAAATAGAAGCACTCCAGCAACAGCTAACAATGCTTGATGATTTCCAGTCTTGAATGGGAAAGACCATATCACAATTGGGATAATAACAATAAACGCCGCGGCATTCTCCTTAGCAAGCAGTGCCAAGAAGATATATACAGCACTCAGTAGTAGTGATTGGTTGCTTTTATTCTTTACAAAACTAAGTGCTCTTTGTAAAGCCAAAAGCGAAAATAGCAAGGATAGAATCTCATCCAGACCTTTAGCATTTGCGACAGCTTCTGTATGGATCGGATGAACTGTATAAATCAAAGTGGCTGTGATGACAAATAAACCTTGCTTAGCACTGGACCACTTAGTATGAACTGACATCATCACTCGATACAGCAATATGCAGAGAAAAGCATACATCCCCACAGTTAGCAAATGATATGCCCACGACTGTGCTCCAACAACTTGATAGACTGCTGCAAACAGTATAACAGACAATGGCCTATATCTGCCTCCAGAAACCAAAGAGGACTTATCCTCTCCGCCAAAGAATCCGCTGA